>DATGUT010000314.1:0-15630 GCA_035301185.1 Salinisphaeraceae bacterium | reverse complement strand
TGGCTGGTGGCTGGTGGCTGATGGGGAGAGATTTCTCCATTCCGGTCGCAGGCTCCCTCCAGCCGAGATGACAGGCTTTGCTTGTCATTCCGACCGGAGCGCGTAGTGGAGGAATCTCGGTGCCGGTGGCGGATGGGGCTGGTGGAGAGAGATCTCCCCATTGCGGTCGCAAGCTCCCTCCAGTCGAGATGACAGGGTTCAGAGTGGGTGACTGAGTCTCATGCTTGGCCTGTAGCGCGATCAAGGCCGCAGGGCTTGCAGGAATAATGTAAAACTTATGGTCAGAGCAAAAAGGCCAGCCTGCAGCAACGCCACAACCGGATTCAATCGCCCGCGGGCGGGCTCCCCCTACCTGCTCCGATCGGCGGTTTGGCCATGCTGGCCGGCAAGCGCCGCGCGCGCACGCGCGGCGGCGGCGCGCACCTGCGCCGGGGCGGTGCCGCCGATGTGATCGCGGGCCGCGACCGAGCCTTCCAGCGTCAGCACGGCGAACACGTCGGCGTCGATGTGCTCGGAGAAGCTGCGCAAATCCGCCAATGGCAGTTCGGCCAGGTCGCAGCCGTGCGCGATGGCGTGCTGCACGCTGCGGCCGACGATGGCGTGCGCATCGCGAAACGGCACGCCTTTGCGCACCAGGTAATCGGCGAGATCGGTGGCGGTGGCGAAGCCCTTGCGCGCGGCTTCGCGGCAGTTGTCGGCATGCACGGTCATGTGCGGCAGCATGTCGGCGAACAGCATGACGCAGGCATGGGCCGTGTCGAACACATCGAACAGCGGCTGCTTGTCTTCCTGATTGTCGCGGTTGTAGGCCAGCGGCTGGCCCTTCATCAGCGTCAGCAGGCTCAGCAAATGGCCGTAGACGCGAGCATTCTTGCCGCGCGTCAGCTCCGCCACGTCGGGATTCTTCTTCTGCGGCATGATCGACGAGCCGGTGCAGTAGCGATCCGGCAGATCGACGAAGCCGAACGCTGGGCTCATCCACAGCACCAGTTCTTCCGCGGCGCGCGACAAGTGCATCATCAGCAGGCTGGCGGCGGACACGAATTCGATGGCGAAGTCGCGATCCGACACCGCATCCAGCGAATTGTCGATCACCTCGGCGAAGCCCAGTTCCCGCGCCACCATTTCGCGGTCGATCGGGAACGTGGTGCCGGCCAGTGCCGCTGCGCCCAGCGGCAGCCGGTTGGTGCGCCGGCGCACGTCGGCCAGGCGCTCGTCGTCACGCGCCAGCATGGCCGCCCAGGCCAGCAGGTGATGGCCGAACGTAACCGGCTGCGCCACCTGCATGTGGGTAAAGCCGGGCATGATGGTGTCGGCTTCGCGCTCGGCCAGGTCGATCAGGGCCGTGCGCAGGCGCGTAAGCTCGGCGCGCAGCGCATCGATGGCGTCGCGCAGCCACAGGCGCACGTCGGTGGCCACCTGGTCGTTGCGCGAGCGCCCGGTATGCAGCTTCTTGCCGAGTTCGCCGATCTCGGCGGTCAGGCGCGCCTCGATGTTCATGTGCACGTCTTCGAGCGCCGGGTCCCAGGCGAAATCGCCGGCGGCAATGCGCTCGCCGATGGCCGTCAGGCCGGCTTCCAGGCGGCTGAATTCGGCCGCTGTCAGCACCCCGATCCGGGCCAGCATGCGCGCATGGGCAATCGAGCCGCGGATATCCTGCGCGGCCAGGCGCCGGTCGAATGAAACCGACTCGGTAAAGGCGGTAACGCGCGCATCCGGGCCTTCGGCAAAACGCCCGCCCCAGGTCCGCTGCGCCTCATCCTGGCCCGTGTTCTGGTTCACCTGTTGGCTCATGATCGTTATGTTGCTGGCTGCGAAAGCGTTGCAGTATAACAATGGCATCGGTTCATGCGACACTTGGCTCATGCCGAGACATACAACCCGGGGCGCGGGGGCGCACAATCTGCTGCCGAATTTCTGTGCGGCGCCGCATCTGCTGTATATCGCCATCGTCAGCGAGGCCGTGGCGGTGATCCTGACGCTGGCAAACGGCCGCGACGTTGGCGCCATGCTGCCGCGCCTGCTGTTGCTGACGCTGTATCTGCAATGGATTGGCCTGTGCGGTGCGGCCGTGCTGTGCCTGATCGGGCGGCGGCTGGCCACGCGGCTGAGCATGCTGGGCATGCTCGCCGTCAGTTATGGCGCGCTGCTTGCGGTGACGTTCATCATTGCCGAAGCCACGCATGCGCTTGCCCGCTACACTTGGCTGGGCTTCCTGCTGGGTGATCTGCAGCATGCCGATTTCGTCTTGCGCAGTGTGGCCGTCTGCGCCGTGGTGGCGGCGCTGGCTCTGCATTATTTCTGGCTGCGCGCGTCCTGGCGCGCCGGTCTGCAAGCCGAAGCGGCGGTGCGCCTGGATGCGCTGCAGGCGCGCATCCGTCCGCACTTCCTGTTCAACAGCCTGAACAGCATCGCGTCGCTGATCGGCCTGCGTCCGGACGATGCCGAGAAGGCGATCGAGGATTTGGCCTTGTTGCTGCGCGCGCGCCTGCGCGCAGACGCGCCGGATATGGTGCCGCTGGCCGATGAGTTGGCGCTGGTCAAGGCCTATCTGCGCATCGAGCAGCATCGCCTGGGCGAGCGCCTGGCCCTGGATTGGCGTGTCGTGCCCGGCATCGGCGATCATCTGGTGCCGGCGCTGAGCCTGCAGCCGTTGGTGGAGAATGCGATCAACCACGGCATTGCGGCGCGCCGCGACGGCGGCACCTTGGCGCTGCGCGCGCAACTGAATGGCAAGCAGCTGTGGATTCGCATCATCAACCCGCTGGCCGACGACCATGACGCGTCTGCAGTCCGGGCGCAGGCGGGCAATCGCCAGGCGCTGAGCAACATCGAGCAGCGCCTGAACCTGCGTTATGGCCGCCATGCGCGTTTGCTGACGATGCGCAAGGATGCCCGTTTTTATCTCGACCTGGTGATGCCGGTGCAAAAATGAAGCTCGTGATTGTTGACGACGAGCCGCTGGCGCGCGCGCGCCTGCGGCGCATGCTCGAGCAATTGCCCGAATACCGGGTGCTCGGCGAAGCTGGCGACGGCGCCAGCGCGCTGCAGCAGGTGCGTGCCGGCGAGCCCGACATCGTGCTGCTCGACATTCACATGCCGGGCATGGATGGCCTGCAGGCGGCGGCAGAGCTGGCGCAGTTGCCACTGCCGCCGGCGCTCATCTTCACCACGGCCTATGTCGAGCATGCCCTGGCGGCGCACAACCTGGGCGTCGCCGGTTATCTGCTCAAACCCATCAGCCACGAGGATCTTGCCGCAGCGTTGGCGCGCGCACGGCGCCTGAGCCAGGCGCAGCTGCGCGGGCTGGCGGGCGCTGCCGACGCGGGACCGCGGGCTGGCGCCATCAGTGCCCGCACCAATACCGGGGTTACACGCGTGCCACTGGCGGAGGTTGTCTGCTTTCTGGCCGATCAGAAGTGGACGCGCGTTTGCCATTTTCATGGCGAGGTGCTGATCGAAGACTCGCTGAACACGCTCGAACGCCGCCATGCAGCGCATTTTCTGCGCGTGCATCGCAGCGCGCTGGTGGCGCGACGGTTTATCATGGTGCTCGAGAACGGCGATAATGGGCAGATGCAGCTGCGCATGCGCCATCTTGCAACCGCTGTGCCGGTCAGCCGCCGCCGGCTGGCCGCGGTGCGCCAGTTTTTTTCCGCCCATTCTGATGATTGAGGTTTAATGTCCACGCTTCGCATCGCAACCCGCCAGAGCGAGCTGGCCATGTGGCAGGCTCGCCACGTGCAGCAATGCCTGCAGGCCGCGCATCCCGATCTGCACATCGAGCTGTTGCCGATCCGCACCGAAGGCGATCGCCGGCTCGATCGCTCGCTCGCGGCCATTGGCGGCAAGGGGTTGTTTCTGAAGGAACTCGAAGCCGCCATGCTGGCCGGTGAGGCGGATCTTGCGGTGCACTCGATGAAGGATGTGCCGGCGGTGTTGCCGGAGGGCTTCAGCCTGCCCGCCGTGCTGGCGCCCGGCAGCCCGCTGGATGCGTTCGTCTCCAACGATTATGCCGATCCGCAGGCGCTGCCGCAGGGCGCGCGGCTCGGCACGTCCAGCCTGCGGCGCGCGGCCATGCTCAAGCACCTGCGCCCCGATCTGGAAATCGCCAGCCTGCGCGGCAATGTGCAGACCAGGCTGGCGAAGCTCGATGCTGGCGACTACGATGCCATTCTGCTCGCCTGCGCCGGCCTCGAACGGCTCGGACTGGAGCAGCGCATTCGGCACCGGCTGGCGCCGGAGCAAAGCCTGCCGGCGATCGGCCAGGGCGTGCTGGGCATCGAAATCCGCGCCGCTGACGCGCGTGTGGCGGCGCTGGTCGCCGTGCTGGATGAGCCGCGCACGCACCAGCGCATTACCGCCGAGCGCGCCGTCAATGCGCGCCTGGCCGGCAGCTGCCATCTGCCAATCGCCGCATTCGCCGAGCATGATGGCAGGCACATGCGTCTGCGCGCTTGCGTCGGCGCGCCCGACGGCAGCCACATGGTGCGCGACGAAATCAGCGGTCCGGTGCAGGATGCCGCCGCGCTCGGCACGGCGCTGGCCGAGCGCCTGCTGGCAGCGGGCGCCGACAAGATTCTCGCGGATCTGGCCTGAATCGGGTATGAGTCAGGCAGCGTCACAAACACCGCTGGCGGGTCGGCGCGTCTGGCTGACGCGCCCGGCGCACCAGGCCGCAGCCTGGGCTGCGGGATTGACGCAGGCCGGTGCTCGGGTGGCATGCGAGCCGCTGCTCGAAATCGTGCCGCCGGCACAGCTGGACGCGGCGCGACGCCAGCTCGCACGGGCCGAGCAGGCCGACATCATTATCGCCACCAGCCCCAATGCCGTGGCTGCGGCTTGGCGCATGCGGCCGCGGTTTGCGCCACGCGGCGTGCTCTGCGCCGTCGGCGCGGCCAGCGCCGCGGCGCTGCAACAGGCCAGCGGGCGCAGCGTGCATGCGCCCGCCGCGGGTGATACCAGCGAAGATTTGCTCGCCATCCCGGCATTGGCTGATGTGGCCGGGCATCAGATTATGCTGCTGTCCGGCGCGGGCGGGCGGCGCAAGCTCATGCAGGCGCTGAGCGCGCGCGGCGCACAGGTGAGCAAGGCAGCGCTGTATCGTCGGCAGCCAGCCGTAATTTCCCGGCAGCGACTGGCGACGCTGGCGCAAGACAACGACTCTGCCGTGATCACCAGCGGTGAGGCGCTGGAGCATTTATGCGCACTGGCGCGCCGCCACGGCCAGCAGCCGGGACTGCATGCGGCGCTGGCCGGGCTGCAATTGGTTGTACCCAGCCAACGTGTGGTACAACACGTTCCTGCGGATTTGTTTCCCTGTCCGCCGCGGGTCGCGGCGCGCATGACTGTTGCCGCGGTCGTGGCAGCGCTTGCACCGGGAGCATGAATAGCACAACAATAGCCACCTTTACTTGGGATATTGCCAGTATATGACCGACCAAAAAGGCATCGGGGCCGACCACAAGGGCGCGGACAAGAAGGCCGGCAAGAAGCCGCGAAAGGACAACAAGGCGCAACACAAGGGCGCGGGCGGCGGCAAGCCGGAGCAGGGCAGGCAGGGGCGGGAGCGCGTGGCGCGCGGCCAGTCTGCCCAAGACAAGAGTGTCCAGCACAAGGGCGGTCAGGGCGCCCAGGACAAGAGCCGCCCGGACAAGAGCGCTCACGACAAGGCAAACCAGCAGAAGACACCCCAGTCGCAGCCAGCGCAGCCGGCCAAGCCAGCCCGCGAGGACAAGGCGGGCGCAGACAAGCCCGCGGCGGGCAAGCCGGCGGCAAAGGTCGGAGATGCCAAGCCTGCAGCGCAAGCTGGCGCAGGTGACCAAGACAGCGCCGTGCAGCGCGAACAGGCAGGGCGCCAAGATTCGGCCAAGACGACTCCACCAAAATCAACCGCGACGCGCAGCACGGCCTCTGCTGCTGCGTCGGGCGGAACCGGCGGCACGAGTGCCGGAACGCCGCCTGCCGGCAGCGGCGGCGAGCCGCCGCGCAAAGGCGGCAAGGGGGCACTGGTCGTCGCCATCATCGCGCTGCTGATAGCCGTGCTGGCGCTGCTCGGCGCCGCCTGGCTGTGGTATCACGACCAGCAACAGGCGGCTGTGTTCGAGCAGCAGGCCGAGGCCGTGGACAAGCAGGTCGAGCAGATGCAGTCGGCGCTTGAATCCAGCGGTCGTGTCGACGTCAAGGGCGAGATTGAAAACACGCTCAAGCAGCAGCTTCAGCCGCAGCTGGAAAAATTCGACAAGCGCCTGGACCAGCTGCAATCCAATCTCGACCAGGCTGGCGAGAAGCGACAGCAGGCATTGTCCGAGCTGCGCGACAACCTGCAACAGGCGCAGTCGCGCCTGGCAGAAGTGCAGCAAAGCCGGCATGGCTTGATGCAGAAATGGCAGCTAAACCAGATCGAGCACTTGCTGGTCGTGGCCAACCGCCGCCTGCAGCTGTACGGGCAGCCCGAACAAGCGGAAAAGGCGCTGGAACTGGCCAACAATGCCATCGCCCAGATCGATGATCCGCGCCTGTTTGCGGTGCGCAAGCAGATTATCGATGAAATCGCCGCGCTGGAAGCATTGCCCTCGCCGGATATCGAAGGTGTGGCGCTGCAATTATCAACCTTTATCGATCAGATCGAGCAGGGCCTGCCGTTGGCATCGGATGTGCCACAGGATTATCAGGCCGACGACAAGGCAGGCACCAGCGGCGAAGATGGCTTCGACTTGGGCGAAAGCTGGGATCAGTTTCGCGATTCCATGGCCAGTGCGCTGCAGCGGCTGGTCACCATCCAGCGTGGCGATGGCAGCCGCAGCGCCGCGCTGTTGCCGCCGGATCAAGTGTATTTTCTTAATCAGAATCTGATGCTGGAACTGCGCAGCGCGCGCCTGGCGTTGCTTGAGGGCAATGCCCAGCAATATCGCAGCAGTCTGAAGGCAGCCCGTTCCTGGCTGCAGCAGTACTTCGATACCAGCAACGATGCGGTCGCGGCCATGATCGACCGGCTCAAGAAGATGCAGAACGTGAAGCTGGACTGGAATGCGCCGGACATCAGCGGCAGCCTCGAAAAACTCCGCGATTACATGGCTGAGCAAAGCCAGGATGGTGGCGTGGAAGCGGCCAATGCAGAGCAGGGTGGGGCTGCGGCGCAGGATCAGAACAGCACCGCCGTGGACAACCAGCAGGATAGCAAGTAATGCGCCGCCTGTTACTGACCTTCTTCTTCTTTGTCATCATCGGTGCCGGCCTGGCACTGCTGTTTCGCGATGACAGCGGTTATCTGCTGATTTCGTTCGCCGGCTGGCAGCTGGAAACCTCGCTGCTGTTTGCGGCCGTGGCGCTGTTGATTGCGCTGTGGATTCTGTTCACCGTCTGGCGGTTGCTGGTGGCTGGTGCATTTCTGCCTCGCAACACCCGCAAGTGGATGGGCCGGCGGCGCGCGCGCAAGGCGCGCAGGGCCATGTATTCCGGCCTGTTGAAATATGCCGAGGGGCGTTGGGCACAGGCCGAGCGCGACATGCAAAAGCGGGCCCAACGCAATGAGTCGCCGGGGCTGAACTACCTGTATGCGGCGCAGGCGGCACAGCGCCAGGGGCATAGCGCGGATCGGGATCGCTATCTCGAACTGGCGGCGGCGCAGAAAGAGGTGTCGGAGTTGGCCGTGATGCTGACCCAGGCGCAATTGCAGATCGAGCAGGGCCAGCATGATCAGGCGCAGGCCAGTCTCACCCGCCTGCACGAGATCGCCCCGCAGCATGCCTATGTGCTGGAGCTGTATGCCGAGCAATGTGCGCGCACGCGTGATTACGACAAGCTGCGTGCCTTGATTCCGGCCTTGTACAAGCACAGCAAGATGAAACGCAAGCGCGTCGACACGCTTGCCGCCGGCGCCTGGGACGATGCCTTTCGCCGCGCCGGCACCGATGTCGAGGCGCTTGATCAGGCGTGGAAGAAAGTGCCGCGCCGGCTGCACAAGCAACCGGCCGTGGTCGCTCCCTATGCGCGTTATCTGCACGCAGCCGGCGCCGACGACGAAGCCGCTCGGCTGGTGCGGCGGGTGCTCAAGCGCGAGTGGGATCCGGCGCTGGGCCTGCTGTATGGCGATTTGAAGACGCGCGACCCGGTCGTGCAACTGGCCAACATCGAGAAATGGCTCAAGCAGTACGGCGAGGAACCGGAGCTGTTGCTGTCGGCCGGCCGGCTGTGCCTGCGCAACGACGTTGTCGGTCGCGCACGCAGTTATTTCGAAGCCAGCCTCAAGCGCCAGTCGCGCCCGGAGGCGCTGCTCGAACTGGGCCGTGTGTTCGAAGAGCTGGACGAGGAACAGGAGGCGCGCACCGCCTATCGCCAGGGCCTGGAATTGCGCCTGCCACCCAGTTGAACCAAGGTGTAGTGCGGGCGCCATGAAGACGCTGATCATCGGCTGTGGCGACACCGGCATTCGCGTTGCCGCGCGCGCCGTTGCCGCCGGCGATCTGGTGACTGGCGTGGTGCGCACCGCGGCCAGCGGCATGCAGGTACGCGCTGTCGGCGCCCACTCGCTGATCTGCGACCTGGATGCAGAACTGCCGCCACTGCCCGCCTGCGAGCGCCTGCTCTATTTTGCCCCGCCACCACGCAAGGGCGACAGCGATCCGCGGCTGCAGCAGGTGCTCGACGCACTTGGCACGGCGCCGCGCTTCGTGGTCTATATCAGCACCACAGGCGTTTATGGCGACTGCGGCGGTGCCTGGATCGACGAGGAGCAGGCGCTCGCCCCTGCGACGGCGCGCGCGCGGCGCCGCGTTGCCGCTGAACAGCAGTTGCTGGCCTGGTGCAAGCACGCGGTGATTCTGCGCACACCGGGCATTTATGGCCCGGGGCGACTGCCACTGGCCGCCATCCGCGCCGGCCAGCCGATTCTGAGCGATGCCGCCAGTGGCTGGACCAATCGCGTGCATGTGGATGACTTGGCCGCCATTGCCTGGCAGGCGGGGCAACAGCACTGGCCCCATGCCATCTACCATGCCAGCGACGGCCAGCCGACACGCATGAGCCGCTTTTACGACACCCTGGCTGCCATGCTGGCGCTGCCGGCGCCGCCGCGCGTGGACTGGGCCGCGGCACAGCAGCAGTTCAGTCGCACGCGCCTGTCGTTCCTGCGCGCATCGCGGCGCCTGAGCAATGCCCGCCTGCGGCAGGATTTCGGCTATCAATTCAAATTCGTCGATTTCCGCGACGGCCTGGCCGCGAGTCTGCGCGCCGAACCGCCGGCTGTCCAGGGCACGAGCAGCGGCGGATGAAATCCAGACGATGCTCGGCTAACATGCCCATGCCGTAGGGCAATAAAGCAGAGTTGAAGCAACATCTGCAACAGCACACGAGTATGAGAATCTAGTATGGGTGAACGCGTAAATCAGGCGGGTTTGCAGATCGGCAAGCCATTGTACGACATCATGGAACAGGCGCTGCCGGGGACCGGCGTCAGCTCGCAAGCGTTCTGGCAGACTCTGGCCACGCTGGTGACCAAGTTCACCCAGCGCAACAGAGACCTGCTGGCGACACGCGAAGAATTGCAGGGGCAGATCGATGACTGGCACAAGGCGCGCCGCGGGCAGCCGCATGATGCTGGCGCCTACAAGCAGTTCCTGTATGACATCGGCTATGTGCTGCCTGAGGGTGATGATTTCTCGATTGCGACGGCCAACGTCGATGCGGAAATCGCCACCATTCCCGGCCCGCAGCTGGTGGTGCCCATCAACAACGCACGCTTCTCGCTGAATGCTGCGAATGCGCGCTGGGGCAGTCTGTACGATGCCTTTTACGGCACCGACCTGATCCCCGAGCGCGATGGTGCCGAGAAAACCGTCGGCTATAACCCGGTGCGCGGTGCCAAAGTGGTGGCCATGGCCGCCGCCTTCCTGGACGAGATCTTTCCGCTGGCGGCAGGCAGCCACGCCGATGCCACGGCCTATGCCGTGGCGGATGGCCAAATGGCAATCACCCTGGCCGACGGCCAGAGCACCACGCTGGCCGAGGCGGCGCAATTCGCCGGCTACAGCGGCGCCGCCGACGTGCCGGATGGCGTGTTGCTGGTCAACAACGGCCTGCACTGCGAAATCCAGATCGACGGCAGCGACCCGATCGGCAAGGAGCATGCCGCCGGGGTCAAGGACGTGCTCATGGAAGCGGCCGTGTCCACGATCCAGGACTGCGAAGACTCCATCGCCGCCGTCGATGCCGAGGACAAGGCGCTGGTTTATCGCAACTGGCTGGGCCTGATGCGCGGCGACCTGGAGGAGGCGCTGACCAAGGGCGGCAAGACCTTCACTCGCAGGTTGCATGGCGATCGCGAATACACGGCGGCGGACGGCAGCACTTTGACCCTGCCCGGGCGCAGCCTGATGCTGATCCGCAATGTCGGCCATCTCATGACCACGCCGGCCGTGCTCGATGGCGACGGCAACGAAATCTTCGAAGGCCTGCTCGACGCCCTGTGCACGGCTGCCATTGCCCTGCACGATCTCAACGGTAATGGCCGCTTTCGCAACAGCGAGGCGGGCAGCGTCTACATCGTCAAGCCGAAGATGCACGGCCCCGACGAAGTGCGCTTTACCGCCGATCTGTTTGCTGCGGTGGAGCAGGGCCTGGGCATGGCGGCGAACACGCTCAAGATCGGCATCATGGACGAGGAGCGACGCACCACGGTCAATCTCAAGGCATGCATCCGTGCCGCCCGCGAGCGCACCATCTTCATCAACACCGGCTTCCTGGATCGCACCGGCGACGAGATCAACACCTCGATGGAAGCTGGCGCCGTGGTGCCCAAGGGCGACATGAAAAGCGAGCCGTGGCTGCAAGCCTACGAAGATTGGAATGTCGATATCGGCCTCGCCACCGGCCTGCGCGGCCGCGCCCAGATCGGCAAGGGCATGTGGGCCGCGCCGGACAACCTGGCCGACATGATGGCGCAGAAGATCAATCATCCACGTGCCGGCGCCAACACCGCCTGGGTGCCGTCGCCGACGGCCGCGACGCTGCATGCAATCCATTATCATCGCTGCAACGTGCTCGAGCGCCAGCAGGAATTGGCCCAGCGCGCGCGCGCCAGCCTGGACGATATTCTCACCATTCCGCTGCTGGGTGGGCGCCAGCTTACAGCCGACCAAATCCAGGCCGAGCTGGACAACAATTGCCAGGGCATTCTTGGCTACGTCGTGCGCTGGATCGACCAGGGGGTGGGCTGTTCCAAGGTGCCGGACATCCACGACACGCCGCTGATGGAGGATCGTGCCACCTGCCGCATTTCCTCCCAGCACGTGGCCAACTGGCTGTACCATGGCATTGCCAGCAAGAAGCAGGTGCAGGAAACCATGCAGCGCATGGCCGCCGTGGTGGATCGCCAGAATGCGGATGATCCGAACTACCAGCCAATGGCGCCGAACTTTGACGACTCCATCGCTTTCCAGGCCGCCTGCGATCTGGTGTTCAAGGGCCGCCTGCAGCCCAAGGGTTACACCGAGCCGGTGCTGCACGCCCGCCGGCTGGAGTTGAAGACGGTACGGCGAGGCTGAGTATAAAGCCTGCTCAGGCAGGGTAGAAATAACAGCTTATGCGCAACCCATGAATTGTCGCAGCCCCTGTCGGGCTGCGACAGACAATGCCGGCATGCGCATGTCGGCCGGCAATTGTCGCCATCATGGGCTGATGGCTGTCGCCTCTGCAATCGCCGGCAGCACCTCTTCCGGGCGGTCAACAAGCTGCCACAATACGGTCTTGCCTTCGGCCATGAAGCGCTCTGCCACGACGTGCGCCATCATGGTCTGGAAGGGCTGATAAAAATCCAGGGTATTGAGCAGGATGATCGGGTTCTGATATTGCCCCAGGCGGCGCAGGGTAATGGTCTCGAGCAGTTCTTCAAGCGTGCCGCAGCCGCCTGGCAGAGCCAGCACGGCATCGGATTTATCCAGCATCTTGTGCTTGCGCTCGCGCATGTTGGCGACCAGCTCCAGCTTGGTCAGGCGCTGGTGGCTCAGCTCGCGCTCCGCCAGAAAACGCGGCATGATGCCGAACACCTCGCCATTCCGGGACAGGGCGCCATCGGCTATCGCGCCCATCGAACCCGTGCCGCCGCCGCCATAGATCAGCGTGTGCCCGCCTTCGGCAAGCAATTCCCCCATATGAAATGCCACTTCACGGTAAATGGGATCCGGCAGCCGGCTGGAGGCACAATAAACACAGATGCGCATGAAGAGTGGACTCGGAGTTTTATGCAGGTCGCGGATTATACCGCCTCGACCCGCCTGCGCGCGCCGGCACAGTGCTTGCCGCCCGCATTGCGCGCACAAAAAAGCGCCGGGACCCGCCTGCGCGCGCCGGCACAGTGCTTGCCGCCCGCATTGTGCGCACAAAAAAGCGCCGGTGTGGGCACCGGCGCTTTTGGTTTTCGCGGATTTTAGTCCGGCAGTTTGTCGTCGATGCCTTCAACATAGAAATCCATGCCCAGTAGCACGGAATCCTCGGCCACTTCACCTTCCGCCAGCCACTGCGAGCCATCCTGGCGGTTGATCGGGCCGGTGAACGGGTTGAAGCCGTCAATGATTTTCTGCTCCGTTTCCTCGGCCAGCGCCTTCACGTCATCCGGCATGTTGGTATAGGGCGCCATCACCAGGATTTTCTCTTTCAGACCTTCCCAGCGGTCCTGTGACTCCCAGGTGCCGTCGATCAGGGCTTGCACGCGGCGCACGTAATACGGCCCCCATTGGTTGACGATCGAGGTCAGCTGTGTATTCGGGCCGAATTCGATCATGTCGCTGGCCTGGCCGAAGCCGAGCTTGCCGCGCTTCTCGGCGACCTGCAGCGGCGCGGACGAGTCGCTGTGCTGGACGATGAGATCAACCCCTTGGTCGAACAGGGACTTGGCCGCATCCGCTTCCTTGCCGGCATCGAACCAGGTGTTGACCCAGATGATCTTGAGCTTGAGATCCGGGTTGACCGACTGCGCGCCGAGCATGAAGCCGTTGATGCCCATCACCACTTCCGGGATCGGGAAGGTGGCGATGTAGCCGACCAGGCCATTCTCGGCCATTTTGCCGGCGATCACGCCTTCCACATAGCGGCCTTCATAAAAGCGGGCGTTGTAGATGCTGACGTTGTCCGCCCGCTTGAAGCCGGTGGCATGCTCGAATTTCACGTCCGGAAACTTCTTCGCCACCTTGATGACCGAGTCCATGAAGCCGAACGAGGTTGCGAAGATGATGTCGCAGCCCGAGCGCGCGTACTGTGACAGGATGCGCGCTGCATCTGGCCCCTCGGCCACGTTTTCGGCATAGGATGTTTCCACCTTGTCGCCGAGCTGCTCCTGCAGATACAGGCGGCCATCTTCGTGGGCCTCGTTATAGCCGCCATCGTTGTGCGAGCCGACATAAATGAAGCAGGCCTTGACCGGATCTTCGGCCTGGGCCGTGGTGACGAACGTCAGCGCCAGTGCTGCCGCCAGCATGAGTAAAGATTTTTTCATTTGAGTACCTCCTCCAGGAGTTTGCGATTATATAGTTTGACAAGCCCATGCGCCTAGCGATCGGGCACGAACGGCTGGCCGAGGCAAGCCGGCGTGTTCATCAATGTCAGCCGCCTGTTGCGCGAGATCAAGACAAGCACCACCACCGTGGCCAGATAGGGCAACGCTGACAGGAATTGCGACGGGATGCCGATGCCCATGGCCTGGGCATTGAACTGGCCGATGGCGACCAGACCGAACAGGTAGGCGCCGATCAGCACCCAGGTCGGGCGCCAGGAGGCGAACACCACCAGCGCCAGCGCGATCCAGCCGCGACCGGCAGTCATGTTGTTGGTCCATTGTGGGGTGTAGACCAGCGACAGTTGGGCGCCGGCCAGGCCGGCGCAGGCGCCGCCGAACATTACCGCCAGGTAGCGCACGCGCAGCACCGATATGCCGAGCGCATGCGCGGAATCGTGGTTGTCGCCCACCGAGCGCAGCTGCAACCCGGCGCGGGTTTTGAACAGGAACCAGTAGACGCCGATGACGAGCAGGATGGAGATGTAGAAGATCAGCGCATGATTGAACAGCAGCGGCCCGAGCACCGGTATCTGGGCCAGTCCTGGAATCGGGATGGTCGGCAGCCGAAAACCCGGCACGCCGACAAAACCGTCGCCGATCATGCCCGACAGGCCGACACCCAGAATCGTCAGCGACAGGCCGGTTGCCACCTGGTTCGCAGCCAGGGTCAGCGTCAGGAAGCCGAACAAGAGCGCCAACAGGGTGCCGGCAAGCATGCCGCAGAGCACGCCCACATACGGCGAACCGGTCAATTGCGAGGCGACGAACGCGATCACCGCGCCCATGACCATCATGCCCTCGACGCCAAGGTTGAGCACACCGGAGCGCTCCGCAACCAGTTCGCCCAGCGCCGCCAGCAGCACCGGTGTCGCCGCCGTAATGGTGGTCAGCAGAAACGCAACCATGAAAGTCATGACGCTTCCTCTCCACGCAGTTCCCGTTGTTTTGCTGCCGGCGCGCCGGCCCGGTGCGGGCGGCGCCAGAGCACGCGAATGCGATAATGGATCAGCGTATCGCAGCCGAGCACGAAGAACAGCAGGAAACCCTGGAATGCACCGCTGACCTTGTCACTGAGCCCGAGGTTGATCTGGGCCGTGTCGCCGCCGATGTAAGTCACGCCGAGCACCAGGCCGGCGACGATGATGGTGAGCGGATTGAGGCGCCCGAGAAAGGCCACAATGATGGCGGTGAAGCCGTAACCGGGAGAGATCACCGGCAGCAGTTGCTGAATGGCGCCAGAGGCCTCGCTAATGCCCGCCAGCCCGGCCATGGCACCGGCAAACAGGAACGAGAAATAAATCATGCCGCGGCTGGAGAAGCCGGCGAACCGGCCGGCGCGCTGCGACTGGCCGAGCACGTCGATCTCGAAGCCCTTGAGCATGTGGCGCAGCATGAACCAGGTGCCGAGCGCGATGACGAGTGCGAACACGAAGCCCCAATGGGCATTGCCCGGTGGCACGATGGACGGCAGGATCGTGGCTTCTGGAAAGGCAATGGTCTGCGGGAAATTATAGCCATGCGGGTCGCGCCACGGGCCGCGCACGGTCCAGTCCAGGAACAGCTGTGCCACATACACCAGCATCAGGCTCGACAGGATGTCGTTGGTGTTGAACTCGGCCTTCAGAATGGCCGGGATGGCGGCATACAGCGCGCCGCCGAGCATGCCCAGCACAAGCATGGCCGGCAGCACCAGCGCCGAATCCAGCTCCGGGAACATGACCGGCAGGATCGAGCCCATCAGAGCGCCGGCGATGAACTGCCCCTCGGCGCCGATGTTCCAGTTGCGCGAGCGAAAGCACACCGACAGGCCCACACCCATGAGGATCAGCGGCGTCGATTTGACCGCCAGCTGGTTCAATGCCCACACTGAGGTCAGCGGCTGGATGAAGAAGCTGTACAGCGCGAACAGGGGGTTCTTGCCGAGGGCCGCGAACATGATGCCGCCGGCAATCACCGTCAGCAGCAGCGCGATGAACGGCGACAGGAAGGTGTATAAACGCGAATGCGCCGGGCGCCGTTCCAGCTCAATGCGCATGGCTTGCCTCGCGCGAATCGGCGTGCGCGGCGCCCATCATGAGCAG
>DATGUT010000313.1:0-4498 GCA_035301185.1 Salinisphaeraceae bacterium | reverse complement strand
AAGGCCGTCAAGCTCGGCAATGGCCTTGATGCAGGCACGCGCATGGGCCCGTTGGTACATGATCGCCGCCCCGGTGCAGTCGGCAAAATGATCGATGACGCCACCAAGCTGGGCGCGGACCTGCGCCTCGGCGGCCGGGTGCTTGATGGCCCCGGCTATTTCTTCGCCCCAACCGTGCTGACCAATCTCAAGCCGGACATGCTGATCATGAACGAAGAGCCATTCGGCCCGGTCGCCGCCTGCGTGCCCTTCAAGGATACTGACGAAGCCATTGCCGAGGCCAACCGCGTGCCTTACGGCCTGGCGGCCTATGCCTTTACCTCATCGATGAAAACGGCATACCGGCTCGGCGACGAGATTGAGGCCGGGATGGTGGCAATCAACCATTTCGGCCTGGCCCTGCCAGAGACGCCGTTTGGCGGCATCAAGGATTCCGGCTACGGCTCCGAAGGCGGCAGCGAGGCACTGGATGCTTATCTGGACAACCGTTTTGTCACGACGGCCATGATTGATTGAGCGCGACCTGCGAACAGCGATTGTCGCGGAGGATAGAGACATGAAACACCAGCACAGAGTTTTGCTCTTGGCTATTGTTGTGGGCATTGTGTTATTCGCTGCTGCGGCGGGAGCAGAGGACGCGAAAAAGCTGCATTTGTACAGCTGGACGCAATACATGGACCCGGACATCATCAAGCAGTTCGAAGAGAAATATGATGTCGAGGTGGAGCAGAGCTATTATGAATCGCTGCCGGAGATGTACGCTCACCTGCGCGCCGGCGGCTCGGCCCATTACGATATTGTCATTCCGTCGAGCTATTATGTACCGAGAATGATTGCGGATGAATTGCTGCAACCGCTGGACAAGGATTTGATCCCCAATCTCAGCAACCTGATGGACAAATTCAGCGATCCGGTGTTTGATCCCGGTAATCAATATACGGCTGCTTATCAATGGGGCACTACCGGCATCGCATACAATGCTGAAATGCTGCCGGAGGCCCCGGCTGGCTGGGCAATCCTGTTCGACCCGGATGTCGACGCGGACTATCCGTTCGTCCTGAGCACCGACCTGCAGGTCATGTTGGGCGCGGCCTGTGCATACCAAGGCAAACCTTATTCCTGCACCGGCGCCCTGAACTGGAAACAGGCAGCGCAGTTGATTCTTAAAACCAAGGACCGCACTGGTTTTGGCGGCTTCATGGACAACACGCCGATGCTGGATAAGCTGGAAAATGGTGAGGTGGCGGCCGGGGTCAGCTACAACGGCGACTATGTCTTCCGTCAGGCGCACAACCCCGAAGCATACAAAAACAAACGCTTCATACTCCCGCGCGAAGGCGCGGAACTGTGGCTGGATTCGATGGCAATCCCGGCAGACGCGCCGCATCCCGAACTGGCCAACAAATTCATAAATTTCATTCTGGATGCAAAGATTGGTGCGCAATTGTCGAATTACAATTACTACGCCACGCCGAACAAGGCCGCGGTTGAGCATCTCAAGCCCGAGCTGCAGCAACCTCCAGTCATGCCGAGCGCAGAGCAAATGGAGCGCCTGCACTACACGCCGGCCATCGAAGGACCACAGCTGGAGCGAGCGCTGCAGATTTGGATTGCGGTGATTTCCGGTTAAAAATGACTGCAGAACAACTGACTGGTCCGCTGCGCCCGGCAGTTCCCATGCAGACACGCGGCCTGACCCGCCGCGATCGACAACGGCTGCCTGCCTTCACTATAGGCAACAAGATGAGCAGCTCTGTTCAAGCACAAGATGAGGAGACCCAAGATGCGATATGTTGTTGGTTACACCGCAGATCGTCACGGCCGCGATGCAATAAGACTGGCCGCCACCCTGGCCGCAGAACGCGGCGCAAGCCTTGATATTGTTGTCGTGCTGCCGGTCGAGACCAGCACCTATGACATGTATTCGCCCGATCGCGCATATTACTCGCGGTTGCGGGCACATGGTCGCGAATGGCTGGATCAGGCGCAGAGCAGCTTGCCGAAAGATCTTGAGGCGAGCGGGCGCATTTACCATGCCGAATCCATCGCCGAAGGCCTGATCGCGGCCGCCATCGACCCGGCTCGAGGTGAGGAGGCAGCACTCATTGCCGTCGGCGCTTCCCGCCGCGGTGTTCTTGGCAGATTCACCGTCGGCAGCATCGCCGACGCGCTGCTGCATTCGGCGCCCGTGCCAGTTGCCCTGGCACCCGCGGGCTATCAGGGTTATCCCGCGGTCACCCGCTTTACCGCCGCACTCGGCGAGCGCCAGGGAGCCGCGGCACTGCTGAATGTGGCGATCGACTCCGCGGCCGGCCGGCAGATTCCTTTGCGTCTCATTTCGCTGGTGGCACTGGCGCCCGATGGGGCCGATGAAGAGCGGGCACTGGTAGGCAAAGCAGAAGCCCATGCCGCGGAACTGGTCGAGCAGGCAAAGTCAGAACTGCCGGCAGCATGCCCGGTGACAAGTGCGATCGGCAAGGGTCGGACGGTCGAAGAGGCAGTACAGGCACTGGAGTTCGCGGCAGACGAGATTGTACTGGTTGGCTCAAGCCGCCTGGCCGCACCAAGGCGGCTGTTCCTGGGCGCCGCTGCCAACAAGATGCTGCGCGCCCTGCCAGTGCCGATGATCGTCGTGCCGCGCGATTATGAAGCAACTGCAACAGTAGATAGAACGACTGCGTCTAGGCGCCAGCTATAGCTGTCACTCCAGTAATGTTTGCAGAGGATATTTTCCTCAGCTCATCCCGGGATAACCAAAGGCAGGCAACATGCATGGCATTCTTCGCTAGACACGCAACAACAGGTATTCCCGCTCCCAGGAACTGACGACGCGAAAATAGGCCAGCTCTTCGGTACGTTTAATGGCGATGTAGGCTTCGATAAAATGTTCGCCCAGCAGCTCCTTGAGGGCTGCGCTTGCTGCCAATTCATCCAGCGCCCTGCCCAGGTCGGATGGCAGGCAATGCCCCTGATCGTAGGCCGAAACACTGACTGGTGCCCGCGGCTCCAGCCCTTCCTGCATGCCTAGATAACCACAGGCCAGCGTAACCGCAATGGCGAGATATGGATTGGCATCGGCACCGGCAATGCGGTTTTCCACGCGCATGCCGCTGCGCCCCGAGCGCGGTACGCGCAAGCCGACGGTGCGGTTGTCGTAACCCCATTCGACATTGAAAGGTGCGGAAGTGTTGCTCGGATCGGGCAGCAAGCGGCGATAGCTGTTCACGTTGGGCGCCAGCAACGCCAGGCTGCGAGGAATGTATTGCTGCAGGCCGGCCACGAACTGATAAAACCTTGCCGTGGGTTCATTGTTCTCGTCGGCGAATACATTGTCGCCGGTGTCGCTGTCCAGCAGGCTCTGGTGGATATGCATGGAGCTGCCGGGCTCTTCCGCCATGGGCTTGGCCATGAACGTGGCATACATGCCGTGCGCCAGTGCCACTTCGCGCAGCAGACGCTTGAAGTAGAACACATGATCGGCCAGCTGCAGCGGGTCACCATGGTTGAAATTGATTTCCATCTGCCCCGAGCCTTCTTCATGGATCAGGGTATCGATGTCAAGTCCCTGGGCTTCGCAGGCGTCGTACATGTCCTCGAACAGCGGGTCGAATTCATTGACGGCGTCGATGCTGTAGGCTCGGCGTGAGACTTCCTGGCGCCCCGAGCGCCCTGCCGGCGGCTGCAATGGATAGTCGGCATCGGTGTTGCGCTGCACCAGGTAGAACTCCATTTCCGGTGCAATCACGGGCCGCAAACCCCGCTCATCGTATAGTTCCAGAACACGCTTGAGTACATGGCGCGGGCTCACCAACACGGGCGAGTCATCCAGATAATGGCAATCATGGATGATCTGCGCGGTCGGCTCGCGTGCCCATGGCACCAGGCTGCAGGTATCCGGATCCGGCGTCATCTGCATGTCCAGTTCGGTCAGATCGATCACCTTCTCTTCATCTTCCGGATAGGCGCCGGTCACCGTCTGCGCGAAAATGGACTCGGGCAGGCGCGGGCGCTCCCCGCGCAAATAGCGGGCAGCCGGCATGATCTTGCCCTTGGCTTCGCCGGTAATGTCCGGCACCAGGCATTCCACCTCGGTAATGTCATGTTCGTTGAACCACGCGCGTATGCGCGCGGCGGTCTCTTCTTGCATACGATTTTCCATAATCGGGAATTAACGCGACAACACCGCCGTCCATAACTGCTGCACATATTCAAGATCCTGACCACCAATGGCGGGGGTGAAGTGCAGTACTTTCATCTTGTCTTCTGCCGGCATGATTGGCGGCCTGGTCAACGCCTCGTCCAGATAAGGCTGGGCCGCCTCGTTGGGGCTGGCATAAGCGTTCCAGTTCGCCAACTGGGCGCCGATCTGCGCATCCAGGATGAAATTGATGAACTTGTGGGCCAACTCCGGGTTCGGCGCATGGGCCGGTATGGCCATGACATCGACCCACAGCTCGCTGCCCTCATCCGGCACGAAATACTTGATGTCTGCATAGGC
>DATGUT010000312.1:0-7466 GCA_035301185.1 Salinisphaeraceae bacterium | reverse complement strand
CCTTGATGATTGTTAGTGGCGTCTTGCGCATGACTCCGTTCCATATCCGTTGCGATTGGCATGGCGGCGGATGCGCTGCGCTTATCCGCCCTACGGGTGAGAAAAGGGCTTTGCATCCGCCTGTTTAAGTTATGAGTCAAGTGTGGATAGCGCGGGACCGATGGTCCATATCGTACGAACCCGTAACACGTTCAGTATCCGCCCTGTTCGCGCATTTCAAGTGATAACGGGCCCTAGGGATTCATCCGGCATCGCCAAGGGTAAGTTCGCATTTCAGACACGCGTTGCCGGTGCCACCGTAGCTGCATGGTGTTCGTACTTGCTCGAAGTCCATCCATATCGCTTGCGGTCGACTGCCCGTGCCGCAGTGGTGCCCACGGTTATGGCAACGCGCGGCGCGGCTTCATGGGGTGGATGGGCGCAACGCAAGCATCACGGGCGAACCCGGCAGTCAACGGCTGGACGCGTTTGCAACCTTGCTCATCCATCCCGCGGCCAACCATTTCAGGTGACGACAATGACAGACGCTTATGTACTCAAGGGTCCGCGGGGCGAAGGCAGTGAACTGCCGCTGATCCAAGGCACGCTTGGCATGCCGGCCGTGGATGTGCGTGGCCTGCATACGCAGCAGGGCGTATTTACTTACGATCCGGGCTATACCGCCACGGTGAGCTGTGATTCCAACATCACCTTCATCGACGGCGACAACGGCAAGCTGCTGTATCGCGGCTACTCGATCGAAGCACTGGCGGAGCACTCGAGTTATCTCGAAGTGTGCTATCTGCTGTTAAACGGGGAGTTGCCGCGGCTGGATGAAATGGCGGCGTTTCGCGACACCATCACGCACCACACGATGCTCGATCAATCGCTGATCAAATTCTTCGACGGCTTTCATTACGATGCCCACCCGATGGCCGTGCTGACCGGCATCGTCGGCTCGCTGTCGGCTTTTTATCATGACGCCACCGACATCCACGATCCCTCGCATCGGGAGATTTTTGCCCGGCGCATGATTGCCAAGATGCCGACTATTACCGCCGCGGCTTACAAGCATTCCATCGGCCAGCCCAAGATCGGGCCACTCAACAGCCTCGATTACACTTCCAACTTCCTGCGCATGATGTTTGCGGTGCCGGCCGAGGAATACGCGGTCGATCCCATTGCCGCCAAGGCGCTGGATGTACTGTTCATCCTGCATGCCGATCATGAGCAGAACGCCTCCACCAGCACCGTGCGTCTGGCCGGCTCGACCGGCACCAATCCGTACGCGGCGGTGGCCTCCGGCATTGCCGCCCTGTGGGGTCCGGCCCACGGCGGCGCCAACGAAGCCGTGCTCAACATGCTCAACGAGGTCGGTGACGTCTCCGAGGTCAGCAAGTTCGTCGCCAAGGCGAAGGATCCGCATGATCCCTTCCGGCTCATGGGCTTCGGCCATCGGGTGTACAAGAACTTCGATCCGCGCGCGACCATCATCCGCGGCTATTGCCATCAAATCCTCGAACACTACGGCATGCAGAACAATCGCTTGTTCGAGCTGGCGCTGGAGCTGGAGCGCATCGCCCTCGAAGATGATTACTTCAAGGAGCGCAAGCTGTATCCGAACGTGGATTTCTACTCCGGCATCATTTACCAGGCGCTGGGAATCCCGGTGCAAATGTTCACGCCGATGTTTGCCATCGCCCGCACCGTAGGCTGGGTCGCGCATTGGGTGGAGATGATGTCCGACCCGGAAATGCGCATCGCCCGGCCCAGGCAAATCTATACCGGCAGCCCGAAGCGCGACTACGTGCCCATTGATCAGCGGTGAGCCGCCCGCCCGCGGCCAATGCCCGGCCTCGTGGCAAGGTCAAGTCTGTATATGATGGAAACTGCCAGCCATGATCTCCGGCAGGACACAGCGCACTGCGTCATCTGTCCGCAGTGCGACTGGGTCGCGCACCTGGAGCCCCCGGCACCACATGAACTGGCATGCTGCCCGCGCTGCCGGCATGTCATTGCCAGCGGGCCGACGCGCCCACCGCAGCATGCCATTGCCTGGGCGCTGGGTGCCCTGATTCTGCTGCTGTTGGTCTTCGCCTTCGAGTTTCTCGGCTTCGATGCACGCGGCATTAATCACACCATGTCGTATTTCGACGCGCTGCGTACTTTCTATGACTATGGTTTTCCAATCCTGGCGCTGCTGGTTGCGCTGACTACTGTAGTGCTGCCGGCGCTGTTTCTGGCCGCGGCCATTTACACCAGCCTGGCCGCGCTCACACAGCCCCCACTGCCGCTGGCCATTACCGCCGCTCGGCTCGCGTACGGAATCCGGCACTGGATGATGAGCGATGTCATGCTGGTCGGCATCCTGATCAGCCTGATCAAGATCATAACCTTGGCAGATATCGCGCCCGGACCTTCGTTTGCCGTATTCTGCGCGTTTTGCGTACTGCTGCTCAAAACCATGAACATGCTCGACTGGACACAGCTGTGGCTGGCCATTGCCGGACCCGGCGCAGGGCTGCCCAGGCTGCGCCCCGGCGCGACCGGACGCAGTCAGCATGCGGCACCATGCCGCACCTGCGGCACCGCCTTTCATACCCGCGGCACCCACCGCTGCCCGCGCTGCGGGCGCCGCCACTGGCTGCAGCGCATGGCTCGGCTGCAGCTGACCTGGGCGTTGCTGTTGACTTCCCTGCTGCTCTATATCCCAGCCAACGTTTTCCCCATCATGCACACGCAGGCCCTGTTTGGCAGCGAAGCGCAAACCATAGCCGGCGGCGTTCTGCAACTCATCGCCATGGGCTCATGGCCGATTGCCCTGATCATTTTCAGCGCCAGCATCGTGGTGCCGCTGACCAAGATCGCGGCTCTCGCTTGGCTGTGCCTGTGCAGCCACTACGGCTGGCATCGCAACAGCGTCGTGCAGGCACGCCTGTTTCGCATCACCGAGCGCATCGGACGCTGGTCTATGATCGACGTGTTTGTGGTTGCGATTCTTGCCGCGCTGGTACAGGCCGGCGTGTTCATGTCGATCAAACCCGGTCCAGCGGTATTGGCCTTTGCGGCGGTAGTGATCATGACCATGGTGGCTGCGGAAACCTTCGATACCCGCCTGCTGTGGCCCGAGCAGGAAAAGACGCAATCATGAGCGACGATTCGACTCCAACTCAAACCACGGTGCGCAAACGCCGCGCCCGCATCTCGCCTGTGTGGCTGATTCCGTTGGGCGCCATCCTGATCGGGATCTGGTTGGTCTACCAGAATTTCATTTCCCTTGGCCCCAGGATCACGCTGGAGCTGGACAACGCGGAAGGACTCGAGGCCGGCAGCACGGCGGTGATGGTGCGCAACGTCGAAGTCGGACATGTCGAATCCGTGCGCCTGACCGAGGACTACGCCGGCGCCACTGCCGTGATTCAGATGAATCCGGGTACTGAAGCGCTGCTGGTGTCCGACAGCCAGTTCTGGGTGGTCAAGCCACGTGTTGGCCGGCATGGCATCAGCGGCTTTAGAACCCTGCTGTCTGGTGCTTACATCCAACTCCGGCCCGGCACCAGCGAGAACCGAGCCGACCGCTTCCAAGTCCTGCAACACCCGCCGGTGACCAGCGGCGATACGCCGGGCATTTCCATTACCCTGACCGGCGACACGGCCAGCACGCTCAACATAGGCGACCCCATCGTCTTTCAGGGGCAGACTGTTGGCCTGGTGGAAAACGTGGAGTTCTCCGCTGAAGATAACCACATGCGATATCGTGTCTTTATAGAAGCGCCATACAGCCGCGTCATTACCGACGCAACGCAATTCTGGATGCGCTCGGGCATTGATGTGCACATCGGCGCCGACGGTGTGGAAGTGCGCAGCGGTTCGCTGCAAACCATTTTCATGGGCGGCGCCACGTTTGGCCTGCCGGAAGGCCTCGAGGCCGGAGAGGCCGTTTCTGATGGTGCCAACTTCAAGCTTTACCCATCCCACCATGCGGCGCGCGAGGACCGTTTCACCAATCAAATCCCTTATCTCGTGCTGCTGAACGACTCGGTCCGCGGCCTCTCCAGCGGCGCGCCGGTGCTGTATCGCGGCATTCGCATCGGTACGGTCACGCAAGTGCCCCACTACATACCGACGTATGACGCCAGTTTGAACGACTACCGCATTCCCATTCTCCTGGCCATCGAGCCGCAGCGCATCCACAACTGGCTTGACTGGACCAACAAGGAGTGGCGCGAAAACCTGCGCGACCTGTTCGGCCGCGGGCTGCGCGCGACGATCAAGCCGGCCAATCTGCTCACCGGTGCCATGTTCATCAGCCTGCAATTTACCGACGAAACCGATTATGAGGCGCGCAAGGTTGGCGACTACGAGATCATTCCAAGCACGCCGGGCGCCATCAACAGCATTCAGCAGCAGATCTCCGACTTGCTGGCCAAGTTCAACAATCTCGAGATTGACGCAATGACTCGTGATTTGCAGAAAACGCTGCAAGCCATTGAAGCGGCCACCGAGAGCCTGAGCCAGTTGCTGGGAGCGGACGAAACAGGCCAGCTTGCCGCTGACTTGAGCGATACCCTAGCGGCATTGCAGCAAACGCTGGCTGCTTACCAGCAAGGCGCGCCAATGTATGAAGAACTGAATCGCTCCCTGGACAACCTCAATCGTATTCTGCAGCGTGCCGAGAGTTTGCTTGATACGCTCAACGAACAGCCCAACGCACTCATCTTCGGCGCCGAGAACAAGCCTGACCCTATACCGAGAGCGGCACCATGATGAGCCGAATACGATATTGTTTACCGGCGTTATTATTGCTGATCATGCTGAGCGGCTGCGCTGGTGGGCCCAGCCCGAGCCGCGCCAGCTTTCTCCTGCAACAGGACGCGGTGGACATAACGACACAGCCTGCGTCGAAAATCGACCAAAACACGGAACAGCAACCCATCCTGGTGCTTGAACCGAGCAGGCTGGCCCTGCCCCTGACCCACGACGGCATAGTCATGCAGACTGACCCCAACCAGATCGTGGTGGCCAGCCACAATCGCTGGGCTGCGCCACTGGCGATCCAGTTGGATCACGGTCTCTACCAATTGCTGGACAGCAATCTGCCGTATTTCGATGTGCGCCGCGCCAGCGAATACAACGGTATGGCGGATTATCGCCTGCGTGTGCGCATAGATCGCTTTCAGGGTGATTACCGCGGCCTGGCCGTCATCAGCGGCAGCTGGCGCTTGTTCGACAGCAAGGATCAGATCGTCGGCCGCGGCCAGATTGAGGAAAGCGAGCCCTTACACGACGATGGCTACAACGCCTTGGTGCAGGCGCTCGGTCGCGGCTGGCACGAGGCCAGGAAGACGCTGGCACAGGAAATCAGGCGCGCCCTGTTGCAGAGCATGCCCAGCCAATAGCCCGGTGCGCACCGAACATCAATGCAGATGATCAACTCCAGCCGGGCTTAGTGTTCGCTTTTGCCCCCAGAAACTTTGGAACTGGCAGCAATAACCCTGGCTGGCGGCAAGAATCACCAAATAAGCCATCAGCTCGGTGCCCTCCTCCGCTGCGTTCTTGACAATACGAATATAGCTGTCATCCATGATGGCGCGCCACAGAACTTCCATGCCGAACAGGCGTGAATAGGCCAGCAGTAAAACCAGCCCGACCATCATTACGCTGCCGGCGCGCGTGCCCAGAAAGCGCGCCAGCGCGGATACGGTTTTGCTGCCCTGCAGCGCCGCCAGAAAAACGCCGATGATGGCGCAAGTATAGACCAGCCATTTCCACAAGTTTTCCATCACGTCATTGAGCATGTTGTTCTGCTCGCGAATCAGCATGCATAGAAAGAATGCGACAGCCAGGATGGCGAATCCCCGCTCGGCGCGTTCGTTTTTGGCAACCACTACGAAGCTGGCGATGCACAGCACCAGCACGAGCGACTGAGAAATTTCGATTAGCGACGCTTCGCCCATGCTGTTATCCAACCAACTGGCATCCAGATAAAGCAGCAGCACCGGCAGACCACTGAACAACGATAGCAACAAAAAGATTCCGAACGCGCCCAGAATTGTCTTCAAGTCTTTATGCATACCGCAACCGTCTGCAGCCGCCGCTGCATTCAATAACACAGGCGCAATATTATACAGGCGTGACTAAGCAGGGTTGTGTCTTGCCAACCAAGCGGCACGCATCCGCCATTCGGCTGGCGCGGAGCAGACAGATATACTGGTAGCCAATAAACGGGTTTCGCAAAACCGTGCATAGCCCGTGGCATGCATGCTGTCGTACCCGTTCACCGTTGCCCAAGGAGAGTTTTCATGGATGAAAATACCCGTATCGAGATTGAAGCCGCCGCCTTTCGCGACCTGGTCGCCCACCTGCAAAAGCGCAGCGACGTGCAGAATATCGATTTGATGAATCTGGCCGGCTTTTGCCGCAACTGCCTGGCGAAATGGTTTCGCGCCGAGGCCGAGCTGCGCGGTGTCGAAGTCAGTTATGAGGATGCCCGCGAGCGCATTTACGGCATGCCTTATGCTGACTGGAAGGCGCAACATCAGCAGAAGGCGAGCGCCGAGCAAATCGCGCGCATGGAAGAGACGCAGCATTTGCACGCCGATACCAGCGGCGGGCATTAGTCACAGCCTGTACGGTAACAGGCTGCCACGCATTGCCATGGCCGCTTGCAAACAGGTGTCGTCTCCCCATATTCACGGCAGCGGCGCCCTGCTCCGGCCGCCCGGCTGCAGGTGCTCGAACATCCAGCAGCCCATTGATTGCCCATTATGATCCCTGTTTCGCTTCTTGATCTCGCCCCGATTACCGAAGGCAGCGACGCCAGCACCTCATTTCGCAACACGATTGATCTGGCGCAGACCGCCGAGCGCTTCGGCTACCATCGCTACTGGCTGGCCGAGCATCACAACATGCCCGGCATTGCCAGCTCGGCCACGGCGGTGCTGATCGGCCATGTCGCCGGCGCCACCACGCGCATGCGCGTCGGCGCCGGCGGCATCATGCTGCCGAATCATTCGCCGCTGCAGGTGGCCGAGCAGTTCGGCACGCTGGCGGCACTGTATCCACAGCGCATCGATCTTGGCCTCGGGCGCGCCCCTGGCACCGACCAGGCCACCGCACAGGCGCTGCGCCGCTACTTCAGGGGCGCCGACGAGTATCCGCACAACGTGGTGGAGCTGCTGGAGTATTTCCGGCCCTCCGCCCCCGAGCAGGCGGTGCGCGCGGTGCCCGGCGAAGGCGCCGATGCCGAAGTGTGGCTGTTGGGCTCGAGTCTGTTCAGCGCGGCCCTCGCCGCGCATCTGGGCCTGTCCTATTCGTTTGCCTCGCATTTCGCGCCTGCGGCCATGGACGAGGCGCTGGCCGCCTACCGACGCGATTTCCAGCCCTCGGACGCGCTGCAGAAACCCAATGCCATGCTCGGCCTCAATGTGGTGGCCGCCGAAACCGATGCCGCAGCGCGGCGCCTGTTCACCAGCCAGCAGCAAATG
>DATGUT010000311.1:0-3238 GCA_035301185.1 Salinisphaeraceae bacterium | reverse complement strand
CACCAGCCCGGAAGAATTGCTGGCGGCAGCCCATGCCAGCTGCTACTCCATGGCCCTGTCGCTGATGTTGGGCGAGAAGGACGTGACCCCCGAGCGCATCGACACCACGGCCACAGTCACCGTAAGTCCGGATGGCGGCGGCTTCACGATCACCACTGTGCATCTCGACGTGCATGCCAAGATCTCCGGCGTGGATGCCAAGGTGTTCGAAGAGGCGGCCAACATGGCCAAGGAGGGCTGCCCGGTATCGAAGCTGTTCCAGGGTGCCGAAATCACGCTGGAGACGCATCTCAACGCTTGACGTCTGTTGTGGCAGCCTGCCACGGCATAATTGTTCGACCCATTCCTTTGCCAAGAGTTATGCCATGAGTGAGCCAGAATTTTTCGCGGCCGCGCCCAGCATCAGCGTTTATGATCCATTGGCCGAGATGTTGGGCGCGGCCAGCGACGGAACGCTGACCTATCACTATGCCGATGCCGTGCGCCTGGCAGGCCACTCCTGCCCCACCGTCGCCGGCGCTTACCTGACCGGCCGCGCCGCATTGCAGGCCCTTTATCCCGATGCAGTGCCGCAGCGCGGCAGCATTGCGGTGCACATGCCGGCACCGGAAGAAGAAGGCGTCAGCGGCGTGATCGCCCAGGTGTTGACGCTTTTAACCGGCGCCGCCGCTGCTGGTGGCTTCAAGGGTCTGGGCGGGCGCTTTGCTCGCAACGGCCTGCTTACTTACGCCGAGCATGCCAGCGATGACGATGCAATTCGCTTTGAGCGGTTGGACAACGGCGCTGTCGTTGCGGTGCGCTTCAATGCTCGCACGGTTGCCGGCGATCCTGCCATCCCAGAACTAATCTCCGTGGTCGTCTCCGGCCGCGCCACGCACGAGCAGCAGCGCGTATTCGCGGGTGCATGGCAAGAACGCGTGCGCCGCATTCTGCTCGAGCATGCGGATGACCCCGAGGTGGTGCAAGTGACATCCTTTGCTGCAACCAGCCCGGCCTGAAACGATCTGACGGCTATGCCTTGTGCAGCAAGGCTCGCAGCGCCGGCTTCAGATGCTCATACTCAAACTTGAAGCCGGCTTCAAGCAGGCGCTCCGGCAGCACCCGCTGCCCGGTCAGCGCCAGTTGCGCCAGCTCGCCCAGCGCGAGCTTCAGCAGTGGTGCCGGCGCACTGAGCCAAGCCGGCCGGTTTAGAGTCTGCGCCAGAATGTGGGCAAATTCCCGGTTGGTGACTGGTTGCGGTGCAGTCAGATTATAGGCGCCCTGGCAGGTTTCATTTTCCAGGCAAAAGCGGATGGCGCGCACCTCGTCGTGCAGATGAATCCAGGCCATGTATTGCCTGCCGTTGCCAAACGGCCCACCCAGGCCCAACTTGAATGGCGTCAGCATCGAGGCCAGCGCGCCGCCATCGCGACCCAAGACGATGCCGGTGCGAACAAGGCACACGCGCACACCATGCTGCTCGGCCTGGAGCGCCGTCGCTTCCCAGTCGGCGACCAGTTGCGCCTGAAACTCATCGCCAGGCGCCGCCTCTTCGGTGATCTGTTCGTCGCCACGGGCGCCATAATAGCCGATCGCCGACCCGCTGATCAGCACGCGTGGCCGCTGTGCCGCGTTGGCGATGTAGTGGTTGATGTTTTGCGTGACGCGCAGACGGCTCTGGCGCAACTCGCGCTTGCGTGCCGTGCTCCAGCGTCCGGACGAGAGATTTTCCCCAGCCAGGTTGATGATGGCTGCGGGCGAGCGGGCATCCTCGGGTCTGGACACGGCCCCTGCGGCTTGTGGCAGCACGCGTCGCGCCCGGTCGATATCGCGCGTCAGCACCTCGACCTGCCAGCCGCCAGCCAACAGATCCGCGCACAGGTGGCGGCCAATGAATCCGGTACCGCCTGTAATCATTACCGTTTCACTCATGCAACTAGCATAACCCACTAGTGGGCCAGGTTGTCGAAACGGGGATTGCAGGCGCATACTCGAGACTGCATGAAGATGGCTTGGCGCTGGCAATCGCCCCAGGCAATAGTCTGGAACTTGCGCGTGCCTTGGCCGTCCAACGTATAGGAACATATGGAAATTGCAAAGGAGTCACATTTGACACATAGCGCGCTCTCGCATATTCGGCAACCGCTTGAATCAGCGATTGATTCGCGCGCTTGGGAGCAAAAGAATGGCACCGTCCAACGAGCATACCGGCCAGACGCATTCGGAATTCGTCGATTCATTGGCCGCCTATTCACGCGCACAACAGGCGCAGCGCTGGGAAGGCAGCTTCAACGAATACCTGCGTGATATCGTATCCGCCGATCCGGCCCGTGCGGCGCGCTCCAGCCATCAATACATCTGGGACATGGTGTGCTGGCATGGCTGGGATGCCCCGACCGAGAATGATCCGGTCACGCATTACAAGCTGTTCCAAGAGGACTTGTTCGGCATCGACGAAGCACTCGAACGAGTCGCCAACTACTTCAAGGCGGCGAGCGAAGGCTCGGAAGTCGGGCGCCGCCTGCTGTTGCTGCTCGGCCCGCCATCGGGCGGTAAATCGAGCCTGGTCACGCTGCTCAAGCGCGGTCTCGAGACCTACAGCCAGACCGACGAAGGCGCCTTGTACGCGATCAAGGACAGTCCGATCCAGGAATCGCCTCTGTTGCTGATTCCGCACAACAAGCGCGACGAGTTCCAGGAATCCTATGGCGTCGCCATCAGCGGCGAGCTCTCGCCCTATACCCGTTCCATCCTTAATGAGCACTATGACGGCGACTTCACGCGCATGCCGGTGGAGCGCGTGTTCGTCGATGAAACCGCGCGCAAGGCCGTAGGCACGTACGCGCCGCACGACCCAACCACGGCCGATATCGCCGATCTGGTCGGCTCGGTCGATTTGTCCAAAGTGGCCGAATACGGCGACGAAGGCGATCCGCGCGCCTGGTCGTGGTCTGGCGCGGTGTATGCCGGCAACCGCGGCCTGCTGGAGATGATCGAGATCCTCAAGGTCAAGCGCGAATTCCTGTATCTGCTGCTGACGCTGACCCAGGAACAAGTGGTCAAAGTGTCGCGCTTTCCGCTGATCTACATCGACGAAACCATTGTTGCGCACACCAACCTGGCGGAATTCCGACGCTTCCTGCAAGAGAAGGAAAACGAAGCCCTGCTCGATCGCATGGTCATCGTGCAGGTGCCTTATACCCTGCGCTACAAGGACGAGGCTCGCATTTACCACAAGCTGACCTCGGCCACGCCATCG
>DATGUT010000310.1:0-2630 GCA_035301185.1 Salinisphaeraceae bacterium | reverse complement strand
GCAGGGTCCGGCGGGTGATTTCTCTTTGCATCCGGACAAGGCGCAGCCGCTGCAAACGGGCACCGGGCAGGCACGCGCCCTGGCCGATTTTGCCGGCCAAATGGTGCATGCAGTCGCCGGCATCGCGGCGCCGCAGCGCTTTTTTGCCATGCTGCGCGCGCACGGGCTGGAGTTGATCGAACATCCGTTGGCCGACCATCATGCCTTTGTTGCCGAAGACATCCGTTTTGCCGATGACAGGCCGGTGCTCATGACCGAGAAAGATGCCGTCAAGTGCCGCGCCTGGGCTGATCAACGGCACTGGTTCGTGCCGGTCAGCGTGCGCCTCGAGCCGGCCAGCGACGAGCGCCTGACCGCGCTGCTGGAGGCCTGCGTGCAACAGGCGGCACCCACACAGGAGTAAGCCATGACGTTCAAGGTAGTCATTCCCGCGCGCCGCGCCAGCACCCGCCTGCCGGACAAGCTGCTGCGCGAGCTGGCCGGGCGCCCGTTGCTGGCCCATGTCTGTGCACGGGCCAGGGCGAGCAGGGCAGACCAGGTCGTGGTCGCCACCGACGACGCGGAGCTCGCCGCCGTGGCGACTGCCGCTGGTGTGCAGGCGGCCATGACCCGCGCCGATCACAGCTGCGGCACCGATCGCATCGCCCAGGCGGCAGCCGATCTGGGTTGGCCGGACGACACGATCGTGGTCAACGTGCAGGGTGATGAACCGCTCATGCCGGCACGGCTGATCGACCAGGTGGCGGCGGCCGTGGCCGAGTCCGACACGGCCGCGCTTGCCACCGCCTGCAGCACCATCGCCGATGTGGCCGCATTCCATGATCCGAACAACGTCAAGGTGGTGTGCGATCGGGCTGGCCATGCCTTGTATTTCAGCCGCGCTCCGATTCCGTATCACCGCGCCAGCGCCAACCAGACACTGCCTGCCGCCGTGTATCAGCACATCGGCATTTATGCCTATCGCGTCGGCGCGCTGCAGCGCTTTGCCGCGGCCGCGCCCAGCCTGTTGGAGCAGAGCGAATCGCTGGAGCAGCTGCGCGCCTTTGATCTCGGCCTGCGCATCCGGGTCGTGCAGGCCCAGACCGCACCTGGCCCCGGCGTGGATACCGAGGCCGATTTGCGCGTAGTCGCGCGCTTGCTGGAGAAACTTGGCGGCTAAGAGTTTGCGCCTGCCATGCAGGGATAGCGCAAAAAAGCCCCGCCGGAGCGGGGCTGGTCGCGGTTTTCGCAGAAAACCCGGGCAGGCAGGCTACGCCGCCTTGGCCAGATTGCGCAGCACGTAGTGCAGGATGCCGCCGTTCTGGTAGTAGTCCCATTCCTTGGGCGTGTCGATGCGCACGCGGGCCTGGAACTCGGTCTTCTTGCCATCTTCGGCCGTGGCCGTGACGCTGACTTCGCGGGTGCCGACCGCAAGGCCGTCGACGGCGAAGGTTTCGGTGCCGTCGAGCCCCAGCGACTCGGCGTTGTCGCCGTCCTGGAACTGCAGCGGCAGCACACCCATGCCGACCAGGTTGGAGCGGTGGATGCGCTCGTAGGAAGCGGCAATCACGGCCTTGACCCCAAGCAGCAGCGTGCCTTTGGCGGCCCAGTCGCGCGACGAGCCGGTGCCGTATTCCGCGCCTGCCAACACCACCAGCGGCGTGCCTTCGTCGGCGTATTTCATGGCGGCGTCGTAAATACTCATTTCCTCGCCGCTCGGCTGATGCCGGGTCCAGCCGCCTTCGGTGCCGGGCGCCAGCTGGTTGCGCAGGCGCACGTTGGCGAACGTGCCGCGCATCATCACTTCGTGATTGCCGCGCCGCGAGCCGTAGGAGTTGAACTCGAGCGGACGCACGCCGCGCTCGCGCAGATACTTGCCCGCGGGCGAGTCCTTGGTAATGGCGCCGGCCGGGGAGATGTGGTCGGTGGTGATCGAATCCCCCAGCAGGGCGAGGCAGCGCGCACCGCTGATCGGCTGCAGGTCTTCCACTTCCGTGCTCATGCCGTCGAAGTAGGGCGGGTTGCGCACATAGGTGCTGTCCGTGTCCCAGCGATAGATTTCGCCTTCCGGCACGTCCAGCTCCTGCCAGCGCCGGTCGCCGCTGAAGACGTCGCTGTAACCGGCGATGAACATGTCCGCATCGAGCGAGCTGCGGATCATGGCCTGGATTTCCCGCTGCGATGGCCAGATGTCCTTGAGGTAAACGTCGTTGCCGTCCTTATCCTGGCCGAGCGGCTCGCGCGACAGGTCGGTGTCGATGGTGCCGGCCAGGGCATAGGCCACGACCAGCGGCGGGCTGGCGAGGAAGTTCATGCGCACGTCACCATGCACGCGGCCTTCGAAGTTGCGGTTGCCGGACAGCACCGAGGCCACGTTCAGGTCGTGCTCGCGCACGGCCGCGGCGATCGGCTCCGGCAGCGGGCCGGAGTTGCCGATGCAGGTGGTGCAGCCGTAGCCGACCAGGTTGAAGCCGAGCTGGTCAAGATCGTCGTTGAGCCCGGCCTTCTTCAGATAATCGGTCACCACGCGCGAGCCCGGTGCCAGTGAAGTCTTGACCCAGGGTTTGACGTTCATGCCTTTTTGCAGGGCATTGCGCGCCAGCAGGCCGGCGCCGATCATGACCGCCGGGTTCGACGTATTGGTGCAGGAG
>DATGUT010000309.1:0-3003 GCA_035301185.1 Salinisphaeraceae bacterium | reverse complement strand
GCACGAAACGGAGATAGCGCGGCATCAGGTTTTCCGCGTCGTCCATGATGAACACGCGCTGCACATACAGCTTGATGCCATGCTGGCCGCGCTGCGGATCGTACAGGTCGAACGGCGCACGCTTGGGGATATACAGCAGCGAGGTGTACTCCTGACTGCCCTCGACCCGGTTGTGCGTCCAGGTCAGCGGGTCTTCGAAATCATGGCTGCTGTGTTTGTAGAATTCGGCATAGTCCTCGTCGCTGATTTCGGACTTGGCTCGCGTCCACAGCGGCGCGCCACTGTTGACCTGCTCCCACTCGGGCTGCTTGCCTTCCTTTTCGTCCTCTTCGGACAGCGTGCTCAGCATCTGGATCGGGAACGCAATGTGGTCGGAATAGGTCCGCACCAGATGCTGCAGGCGGAAATGATCAAGGAACTCGTCTTCGCCTTCGCGCAGGTGCAGCGTGACTTCGGTGCCGCGGGCGCTCTTGTCTGCTGCTTCCAGCGTGTATTCGCCGCCGCCGTCGGAGGCCCAGCGGGTGGCCTCGTTCGTGCCGCCGCGGCGCGTGGTCAGCACCACCCGGTCGGCGACGATGAACGCGGAATAAAAGCCGACGCCAAACTGGACGATGAGGTTGGCATCCTTCTGCTCGTCGCCGGACAGCGAATCGAGGAAGGCGCGGGTGCCGGACTTGGCGATGGTGCCGATGCGCTCGATCACCTGGTCGCGGGTCATGCCAATGCCGTTGTCGCTGATGGTGACGGTGCGCGCGTCTGAGTCGTAGTCGATGTGGATCTGCAGCTCGGGATCATCCTCGAACAGGCTGTCGTCCTTGACGCCTTCGAAGCGCAGCGTATCCAGCGCATCGGAGGCATTGGAGACGAGTTCGCGCAGGAACACCTCCTTGTTCGAGTACATGGAATGGATCATCAGCTGCAGCAGCTGCTTGACCTCGGCCTGGAAGCCACGGGTTTCGGTCTGCTGGCCTGCCGTGGCCTGTTCGGACTGCGCCTGATTCGATTGGGTCTCGCTCATGTCTTTGTATGCATTGCTTCGCTGTAACAACAACGCGACCGCCGGCGGTCGCACCATGCAGCACGTAATGCGGCTTGCCGGCGCCATTTTCAAGTACCGTGCCCCACCAGCTGCAGATTTCGGCGCAGAAGCACAGGACGGATCCGGCCCGGCAGTGCTTTGTTCACCGAATGCGGCATAACGGATGGCACGTGTAGCGCAATGCAAAAGGCATAAGAAATCCAGTCATGGGCATGACCGGCATCTTGCTTGCGCAACAGGCCCGTATGCTGCGCAGCACAATATTCAACGCTAGAATAGCCACCCTCAACAAATAAAAATCAACAATCGCATAACAATCATGAAATGGGGATATCCGCAAAATGCCCTGCTGCTGCAGGCCGCCTCCTGCTCCACAACACAGGACCAAGATGGATGTGAACTGGATATTCAACATCGAATTCGCAACTTTCGCTCCGGCCTCACTGCCAACCTGCTTCTGGCAATATTTAACTTATTGTATATATTGGCAACACCCGACGGTCCGCACCGATCGCTACTCGCTTTATTAACGGTGACATTTCTTGCTGCATTGATCTTGCTTGCGGCATTCCCAGCCAGAAGGATCGCAACATTTTCATATCACGCCCCTTTTTTCCACAGTTGGACTCTGATATGCCTGTTTGCAACTTTTATCATTGTTTGGCTGGATGGTGGCGTGGACAGTCCGGCCGTGCTTTATCTGTACATGATCATGCTCTTTTCCTGCCAGACTTATGCTGTGCTCAGCTCTGCCTTTTTTGCACTCATCGGGCTGGCGGGCTATGTCATCGTGGCCGTCAACCAGCCGTTGGAGCCGGGGCTCAACATCGAACGCCTTTTCACTCTCTCCCTGCTGGCCCTGGCTTATGGTTTCTCGACGTTGATTGCCTATAATCGGGCAGCGCAGGCACAGGACAATTCACAACTGCGGCAGGAACTGGCCCATAGTGCGATCCACGATGTGGTGACCGACTGCCCCAACCGGCGCTATTTCCTGCAACGGCTGGAGCATGAATTTGCGCGCGCATGCAGAGTGCAAAGCACGCTGTCGCTGCTGCTCGTTGATGTGGATCGCTTCAAGACCATCAACGACCAGCATGGGCATTCGCAAGGCGATGAATTGCTGCGCAATATCGCCGGCATGCTGAATAATGAGACCAGACGCGCGGACACTCTGGCCCGGTTGGGTGGCGATGAATTCGTCCTGCTGGCGCCCGATACGAGCGCAGCAGAAGCCAGCGCCCTGGCCGAGCGCCTGCGCCAGCAAATAGCAACCCTGCCGCCACCATGCAAGGCCACGCTCAGCATCGGCATCTGCACCGCCACCAACCCGACAGCCTATTGCGCCGAGGATTTGCTCGAATGTGCCGACCAGGCCTTGTATGCCGCCAAGCGCGCCGGGCGGGACAGTGTCAAAACAAGAGATATTGCGAGCATGGCCAACAATGGTGATACCGGCGCCATCACCCCCAGTTCCGACTGGCGCTTGGTCTGAAAAGCCCCGAATTGAACAAGTCAAACGACAAATCAACGGGCTCGAGACAGCACCTTCTTGCAACTGCACACGCCCGCAAAGGAGCGAACACTATTGCCGCAGGTCGCGCAACAGGGTATCGCTGTCGCTAATCACGGCGCCCGCCGCGCGCATGCCCGCGATGGCCTTGGCCGTGTCGTCCGGCGCCATGTTGACACCGCGAATGCCATCTTCCACCACCCAGGCGGCGAAGCCTTCGGCGAGTGCGTCGTGCACGGAATAGGCGACACAGACATCGGCCGCCAGGCCCAGCACCGCGACCGTGTCAACCCCGCGCTCGCGCAGCACTTCGACCAGGCCAGTGGCCTTGCGGTGGCCATTGTCGTAGAACGCGGAATAGCTGTCGATGCGCTCGTCGCTGCCCTTTCTGACGACGTGCTCGATGGGCGCAATATCGAGCGCGGCGGCAAAGCTGGCGCCCGGCGTGCCC
>DATGUT010000308.1:0-4644 GCA_035301185.1 Salinisphaeraceae bacterium | reverse complement strand
TCATCGGCTGGGTAGTCTGGGCCGCGATCACCTGGGTCATCGGCAGCAAGCTGCTGCCCGAGCCGCAGACCGACACTGATCTCGGGCAAATGATGCGCACCCTCGGCTTTGCCGCCTCACCGGGGCTGCTGCGCGTGTTTGGCTTCATCCCCTTCATCGGCTGGCTCATCCGCCTGGTGGCCAACATCTGGATGCTGGTCGCCATGATCATCGCCGTGCGCCAGGCGCTCGATTACACCAGCACGGGGCGCGCCATCGGCGTCTGCGTAATCGGCTTTGTTGCCGAACTCATCATCATCGGCCTGATCTTGAGCCTGTCTGGTTTCGGCGCCTGATGCGCAGCCGGCATGCATCGTCGCAGAAACTTGTCGGCGCGGCGTAATCACGCGATTCTGTGCCTGCCTGCCGATCGAAGGGCTGCCCAAGAATCCAGTCTGCCGCTACTCGTTGGTTGGCAGCCCGCAAGCAGGTATAATGCACCGCTCATTGCCCGGGTGGCGGAACTGGTAGACGCGTCGGACTCAAAATCCGATCCTGGCAACAGGGTGCGAGTTCGATTCTCGCCCCGGGCACCAAGCGACTTTCCTGGCGAGACATGGCAATCGCCAGCACCGCAGCTGCGCTGTGGAGGATTCAGCGACGCGAGCGACGCTGACTGAGCCAGAACCAGAAGATGATGCCAAACAGCACGATTGCCGCGAGATAGGACAGCGGCTGCAGGTAAACTTCGATCACTTCCCAGTGCGCGCCCAGCTGGTGGCCAGCCAGTGCCAACCCGAAATTCCACGGCAGCGAGCCAAGCAGGGAATACAATAGGAAGCGCCCCTGGGGCATGCGGCCGATGCCTGCCGGCAGAGAGATGAAGGTGCGAAACGCGGGCAGCATGCGCGCCACCAGCACCGTGATTTCTCCGTGTCGATCAAACCATTTTTCCGCAGTGTCCAGATGGCGCTCGTTGAGCAGCACATAGCGGCCATGGCGCCTAATCATGCTGCGCCCGCCGCGCCTTCCGAACGCGTAAGCAACCCAGCCGCCGAGCACATTCGCCAGCGTGGCCGCGATCACCACGCCCCAGAAAGACAGCTTGCCGTGATAGGCCAGGAAGCCCGCCGGCGGCACCACCAGTTCGCTCGGGATGGGAATGCAAGCGCTCTCCAATGCGCTGAGCACGAACACGGCAAACAGGCCCAGATGCTCGATAGAGTTGGTCAAGGTCTCGGCCACGGCTTCGGTCACGAAACTCTCCGGGAAATAATGTGGGCGCGATCGGAATTTGGCGCGGCCATACTGTCCACTACGACTGCCGACAGTGCAAGCGCTTGGCTTGGATCGCGCCCGCAGCGAAGCACACAGCCAAGAATTGCACTATCCTGCAAGCAGCTGGCGCAACCTGTATCTCCGGCAGCCGCAACACACAAGGTCAAGCATGGATGAAGCGCATATAACTGCAATTGAAACCCGCCTCAGTTATCTGGAACATGGCCATGAGCAGCTCAGCGAACTGGTTTACGAGCAGGCGCGGCAAATCGAACGATTGACTGATCAATGCCGTCATCTGCAACGGCAAATCGCCGGTCTCGGACACAGCGGCCCGCCGGTGCCGCCGCAAGCCGAGGTGCCGCCACATTATTAATGATCGTTCAGACTGACAATCTGCCAACGGATGAGCGTGGCGGCGCCTGTTACGGCAGTCCATAGCAGAGCATCCCGGCACATTTCCCGCTTCCATCCAAATCGGCGAGAATGGCCACAATGACAAGGAGACAAGTCATGCCTACCACGCAATACCGGCAATTAATCGATGAATGGCGGCTCACCTACGGTGCCGCCGATGCCAGCGTCGCGCACTTGCTGTGCGATCGTCACCCGCCGCAGGCCACTGCCTTCACGCTGATCGATGTCGATGCCGATGGCGACACGCACGCCCGCAACCTGACCTACGGCGAGCTGCGCCAGCGCTCCGAGTGCTTTGCCGCGGCGCTGGCGGATCGCGGCGTCCAGCAAGGCGATCGCGTCGCCACCCTGCTTGGCAAATCGGCCGATCTGCTCACTGCCATGCTCGGCATCTGGCGCCTGGGCGCGGTTTACGTGCCGCTGTTCACCGCTTTTGCCGCCGATGCCATCGCCACCCGGCTGCACGGCAGCGGCGCCCGGGTGATCATCGCCGCCGCCGACCAGGTGGCAAAACTCGAGGATTTGCGCCAGGGCCGCACCATCATCGTCTCCGGCGACACGGACCACGCCGATGCGCTGACCATGGCCGCTCTGCTGCAGCAATACGAGCCCGGCATGGCGGCAGTGGCCGTCGGCGGCGCTGCGCCTTATGTCGAGTTGTTCACCTCCGGCACCACCGGCCAACCCAAGGGAGTGCCGATTCCGGTGTGGTCGATCGCCTCGTTCGTCTCCTATCACCACTGGGGCCTGGATGTCAGCGACGACGACGTGTTCTGGAACATCGCCGATCCCGGCTGGGCCTACGGCCTGTACTATGCCCTGATCGCGCCCATGGCCTGCGGCCATCGCTCGCTGCTGCTGGCCGCCGGCTTTTCCGCTGCGCTGACATTGCGCGTGCTGCAGCAATACCGGGTCAGCAATTTTGCCGCCGCGCCAACGGTGTATCGTGCGCTGCGGGCGGAAGTAAACGCGCCGGTACCGGGCCTCGCCCTGCGCCACTGCTCCAGTGCCGGCGAGCCGCTGAACCCCGAACTCGTGAGCTGGGGCAAAAACAGGCTCGGCGTGGAAATACGCGATCATTACGGCCAGACCGAGCTCGGCATGCCGATCGCCAACTGTTGGCATCCGCATGTGAAACAGGCCATCAAGCCCGGCTCCATGGGCCCGGCGATTCCCGGCCACGCGGCCGCCGTGCTCGCCGATGATGCGGATACCGAAGTCGCCGCCGGCACCATGGGCCGGGTCGCCATCAATCGCGATCAGAGTCCACTGATGTGGTTTACCGGCTACAGCGATGACGCCGAGAAAACCACCGCGCGCTTTTCCGCCGACGAGCGCTGGTACTTCACCGGCGACGCCGGCGCCATGGACGAAGACGGTTACATTTTCTTTTCCTCGCGCGACGACGACGTCATTCTCATGGCCGGCTATCGCATCGGCCCGTTCGAGGTGGAAAGCGCGCTCGCCACCCATCCGGCGGTCATCGAATCGGCCGTGGTCGGCTTGCCCGACGAGCTGCGCGGCGAGGTCGTCACCGCCTTCGTCGTGCTGCGCGACGGCCATGCCGGCAGCGAGGCGCTGGCCGAGGAATTGCAGCAACTGGTGAAAGACAACTACGCCGCCCACGCCTATCCACGCGCTGTCCATTTCGTCGCCGAACTGCCGAAGACGCCGAGCGGCAAGGTGCAGCGCTTCATGCTGCGCCAGCAAGGCCAGCAACAGGCTTGAAGCATCATGCATGCAGCACATGAACCCCCCATTGCCCTGGTCACCGGCGCCGGCAGCGGCATCGGCCGCGCCTGTGCCATCGCCCTCAACGAGGCCGGTTTCGAACTGGCCCTGGCCGGGCGCCGGCAGGCGCCACTGGATGCCGTCGCCGGCCATATTTCAGGCCGCCCGCTGGTGGTGCCGACCGATGTCAGCGACAAGGCTGCGGTCGAGCACTTGTTTACCCGCATCGAGCAACATTTCGGGCGCCTCGACCTGCTGTTCAACAACGCCGGTATTTTCCCGCCCGGCCGGGAAATCGACACTGTCAGCGAAGCCGAATGGCGCGCCGCGGTCGAGATCAATCTCAACGGCAGCTTTTTCTGCAGCCAGGGCGCGTTTGCGCTGATGAAACGCCAGCAGCCGCGCGGCGGGCGCATCATCAACAACGGTTCCATCTCGGCGCACACGCCGCGCCCCGGCTCCGTCGCCTACACCGCCACCAAGCACGCCATCACCGGATTGACCAAGACGTTGGCGCTCGACGGCCGCGCCCACGACATCGCCTGCGCCCAGATCGACATCGGCAACGCCGCCAGCGCAATGACCGATGCCATGCAAAAAAATGTGCCCCAGGCCGACGGCACGCGCCGCGCCGAACCCGTCATGGCAGTCGACAACGTCGCCCGCACCCTGGTCTACATGGCCACCTTGCCCGCCGAAGCCAATGCCCAGTTCGTGACCGTCATGGCGACGAAGATGCCGTTCATCGGTCGCGGTTAGACTGCAGCTTCCCAGCAGCAGATCGTGCGTCTGCGTGCAGAATAACTCGATATTTTTAAGCATGACGCGGTCATAAAAACCCATCCTGCGCTAACGGGCCAAGCAAGTGCCGCCGCAAAATCCTCGTAGCTGCGGCTTGGCACGGACGCATGAGCCAGGCCGGCATACCGGCGTCAACCCGAGAGCTGCCTTGCTGTTATCATACGCGGCTGTCTGCCTCCCTTGCCCGCCAAGCCCGAGCCACGACAGCACCAGCGAAGGAATATTACAATGACGGAAACCCTGTTTGCCGATCCCGTTCAATATCTGCGCGAAACCGACGCCAGGGAGGATTTCGATGCAGACATGGCCGCCGAAGCCTTCGCCGCCTGTATCGAAAGCGGCGACACCGCCACTTTGCGCGCGTGGCTCGATCAGGCGCTGGCCGTGGACGTGGCCGAGGCACTGGATCGCCTCGACCCGGAAATCACGGCCGCCGTG
>DATGUT010000307.1:0-5898 GCA_035301185.1 Salinisphaeraceae bacterium | reverse complement strand
ATGCTCGACCTGGATGCGCGGGTTGACTTCGATGAAATAGAACTCGTCCGTGTCGGCATCGAGCAGGAACTCCACCGTGCCGGCGCCAACATAACCCACTTCGCGGCACAGCCGCAGCGCGGCTTCGCACAGCGCGTTGCGCTGGGCGGCGTCCAGATACGGTGCCGGCGCGCGCTCGGCCACTTTCTGGTGGCGGCGCTGCACGGTGCAGTCACGCTCGAACAGGTGGATCAGGTTGCCATGGGCATCGCCTAGCACCTGCACTTCGACATGGCGCGCGCTGCGCACCAGCTTTTCCAGATAACCCTCGTCGCTGCCGAAGGCGGCCTTGGCTTCGCGCCGGGCAGAGACGAGCGCATCCGCCAGCTGCCCTTCGGCCTCGATTTCGCGCATGCCGCGCCCACCGCCGCCCCAGCTCGCCTTGAGCATGAGCGGATAGCCGATGTCGGCGGCAATGCCACGCACCTGCTCGATGTCTTGTGGCAACGTGTCCGAAGCCGGCAGCACCGGTACCCCGGCGGCCTCTGCCGCCGCACGCGCCGACACCTTGTCGCCCAGGCGACGCAGGGTCGTGCCATTCGGCCCCACGAAGGTGATGCCGGCGCCGGCACAGGCATCGGCAAAATCGGCATTCTCCGACAAGAAGCCATAGCCGGGATGAATGGCATCGGCGCCGCATTCCTTCGCAATGCGAATGATGCCGGCAATGTCCAGGTAGGCGGCAATGGGCTTGGCACCCTGACCGATCAGATAGCTTTCGTCGGCCTTGAAGCGATGCAGCGCGAAGCGGTCTTCGTAGGCATAAATGGCGACCGTGGCAATACCCATTTCGTTCGCCGCGCGCATGATGCGAATGGCGATTTCGCCGCGATTGGCAATCAGGAGTTTTTCTATGGTCATGAACTGTCAGTGCCTGCCGCGCTCGAGCATGCAGCCGCATGCATGGGCGCGATAATGTTTTGCAAAGGCACTCATACTACGGCAAACCGGCGCGCGGTTATAGCACCGAGTCGCTGGGTCAGCCCGCCTCGGCTGTGCGCATGAAAGCCTCCGCCTGCGCCGGCGCACGGGTAAACAGGCTGACCAGCAGAAACAGGAAGGCGGCCACGGGCAGGCCGAGAATGCCGGCCGGAATGCCCCACAGGCTCCCGCCCATGGCGTACACGACCAGCACGAACACGCCGCCGCCGATAATGCTCGCGAGCGCCCCGGCTGCGCTGCCGCGGCGCCAGTAAAAGGCGCCGACGATCGCGGGCACCACCACCACCAGCCCCGAGGAGGCGGCCACCGACAGCACCGCAATCAGGTTCAATTGCAATTGCGCAAAGGCCAGCGCCAGCAGGGCAATGACGGGAATCACCAGCTTGCCCACCAGGAGCTGGCGCTTTTCATCGCTTGCTGCATGCAGGTTGGCATACACATCACGCGAGAACATGGATGCCAGCGTGATCAGAATCGAATCGATGGTGGACACGGCCGCCGCCATGATGGCGACGATGACGATGACCCCAATCAGCGGCGGCACGTGCACGGAGGCGAGCAATGCCGGCGTCGCCAGATCAGCGCTGGCCAGATCCGGCACCACGATGCGTGCGGCAAAGCCCCAGAGCACGGAGATCAGCGTATAGACGAAACCGAAGGCGAGAAAACCCAGCAGCATCTGGCGCAGCGCGCGCAACGAGCTGGGCATATACAGGCGCTGGCTGACTTGCGGATTGGATAGGCTGAAGAAGAACCACGGTATGGTCAAGCCGAGAAACATCTTGAAGCTGAAGAAGCCTTCGCCTGGCACTGCCAGCGCCTGCGGCTGCGCGCGCGCCAGCTCGCCGAACAGCGTGTCGAGGCCACCGAGACCGTGGATGACCCAGGCCGTGGCCAGCACCGACGTCACGATCATGACCACGGCCTGCAACGAATCAGTCCACATGACCGAGCGAATGCCGGCCACATTGGAGAACACAATCGCCAACACCGTGGCCAGCACCACGCCGGTGGTGAAGGGAATCGCCTCGCCGGTGGCGCCTTCCATGAGATAGCCGACACCAGCCAGCTGCACCGCGGCGTAGGGAATCAGGAACAGGCAGCTGCTGAGGGCCACGGCGATGGCGACGCCCCGGCTGGCATAGCGGTGGCCGAGCATTTCGCTTGGTGTGATGAAGTCATAAGCACGCCCGACGCGCCAGAAGCGCGGCCCGAAGATCGCCACCAGCGACACGCCGGCAAAATAAATGATCTCGAAGCCCAGCGCGCCGACGCCGCCCATATAAGTGAGCCCGGCGAGGCCGACCATCATGAACGCGCTGTAAGTGGTGGCGCTGTAGCTGAGCGCCGACACCAGCCCGCCCATGCGCCGCTGGCCGAGGAAATAGCCGCTCATGTCGGCCCGGTGGCCGCGCCGCGACAGCCACGCCACCAGCACGCCGATGGCAAAATAAATCGCCAGCGTCGCCCACACCTGTGCCGCGCTCATGGTGCATCATCCTTGAAGCCAACCGTGGCGAAGAGATTGCAGACGATGACCAGCACGCCGGCCACGCTCCACAACAGGAAGCTGCCGTACCAGGCATGCACTTCGCGCAGCAGCGTATACGGCAAGACATAGCTGAGCAGAACGACCAGCCAGACGATTCCGAGCCACCAGCGTCGTGACATCACGTGTGCTCCCTTTGTCGTTATGCGCTGACGCGGCAAACCCCGCGCCGAGCGCTGATTCTACACGTTCGGAGCTGGCGTGACCTGCCGGCGCTGGCGGCTGCTATTACAGGATATAGCGCGACAAGTCTTCGTCGCCAGCCAGATCCTGCAGGCGCTCGTCGACATAGGCGCCGTCGATGGTCAGTTCCTGGCCGTCGCGATCGGGGGCGTCGAAGGAGACTTCCTCCATCAGCCGCTCCATGACCGTGTGCAGCCGCCGCGCGCCGATGTTCTCGGTGTTCTCGTTGACCTGGTGGGCGACTTCCGCGATGCGCTGCACGCCCTCCTCGGTAAACGCCATCTGCAATCCTTCCACATCCATGAGCGCGACATATTGCTCGGTGAGCGAGCAATGCGGCTCGGTGAGAATGCGCACGAAATCGCCGGCCGTGAGTGCCTCCAGCTCGACCCGGATTGGCAGGCGCCCCTGCAGCTCCGGGATCAGGTCGGACGGCTTGGCCACATGAAAGGCGCCGGAGGCAATGAACAGGATGTGATCGGTGCGCACGGTGCCGTACTTGGTGGAAATGGCAGAACCCTCGACCAATGGCAGCAGGTCGCGCTGCACGCCTTCACGCGAGACGTCGCCGCCGCTGCCGCCGCCCTCGGAGCGCTTGCACACCTTGTCGATTTCATCGATGAACACGATGCCGGCGTTCTCCACCTGATCGATGGCAGCCGACTTGATCTGCTCCTCGTCCACCAGCTTGGCGGCTTCCTCGTCCACCAGCAGGCGGTAGGCGTCGGCAATGCGCACCTTCTTGCGCTTGGTGTTGCTGCCGCGCATGTTCTGGAACATGCTTTGCAGCTGGCTGGTCATTTCCTCCATGCCCGGCGGCGCCATGATTTCCACGCCGGCGGAGGCCTGCTGCAAATCCAGCTCGACTTCCTTGTCGTCGAGCTTGCCTTCGCGCAGGCGCTTGCGAAACACCTGGCGCGTGGAGTTGGCCTCGCCACCCATGATGCTGGCGCTGTCATCGTCCGCGTTTTGCGAACGCGGCAGCAGCGCATCGAGAATGCGATCCTCGGCCGCATCCTCGGCCTTGTTGCGCACCTCGGCCTTGGCCCGCTCGCGCTCCATCTTGATGGCGACATCGGTCAGATCGCGCACGATGCTGTCCACTTCGCGCCCGACATAGCCGACTTCGGTGAACTTGGTCGCCTCGACCTTGATGAAGGGCGCGTTCGCAAGCCTGGCCAGGCGCCGCGCGACTTCCGTCTTGCCGACCCCGGTCGGGCCGATCATGAGGATGTTCTTGGGCGTGATTTCGCCGCGGATGGCGGCATCCAGGTGCATGCGCCGCCAGCGGTTGCGCAGCGCGATCGCGACCGCGCGCTTGGCTTGATCCTGGCCGATGATGTGCCGATCAAGCTCCGAGACGATTTCTCGTGGTGTCAGTTGCTGCGCCGGCCCGGCCAGGGCAGCGACGCTGTTTTCGGCAACGGCTTCAGTCATTTTCCAGCACCTCGACGGTGATGTGGTGATTGGTGTAAATGCAGGTGTCGGCAGCAATGTGCAGCGCCTTTTCCGCCACTTCGCGCGCACCCAACTCGGTGTTTTCCAGCAGTGCCCGGGCCGCGGCCTGGGCATAGGGGCCGCCGGAGCCGATGGCCATGGAAGCGAATTCGGGCTCCATGACATCGCCAGTGCCGGACAGCATCAGCGTGGCATTGGCATCGGCCACCAGCAGCAGCGCCTCCAGCCGGCGCAACATGCGATCGGTGCGCCAGTCCTTGGCCATTTCCACGGCCGCCCGGGTGAGCTGGCCGCTGTGCTCCTGCAATTTGCCCTCGAAGCGCTCGAACAGGGTGAATGCATCGGCGGTGCCGCCGGCAAAACCGGCCAGCACCTTGTTGTCGTGCAGGCGCCGGACCTTGCGGGCATTGCCCTTGAACATGGTATCGCCCATCGATACCTGGCCGTCGCCGGCGATGGCGACCTGGCCACCGTGGCGCACGCACAAAATGGTGGTTCCTTGAAACTGTTGCAAAGCTGCTCCGCTGATGCGGCCGCAAACCACGCGCCTGGACGACGCTGCAACTGCGGCCTTGTAGCAAGTGGTACAGCGGGAATTGGGGCCGGCAGGGGTCGTATTCAACCTTTGTGGGTAACGGCCCCGCCTGCGCTAGTCCTGTTCGCTGTTATTGTGGTGCGCGCGCGGATGCGCGGCATCGTAGACTTGCGCCAGGTGCTGGAAATCCAGATGCGTGTAGATTTGCGTGGTGCTGATCTGGGCGTGGCCGAGCATTTCCTGCACCGCGCGCAAATCGCCGCTGGATTCCAGCAGGTGGCTGGCAAACGAATGGCGCAGCTTGTGCGGATGCAGGCGCACCGGCAAGCCGTGGCGCACGGCCCAGCGTTGCATGCGCGCGGCCACACTCGAGCGCGACAGGCGCGTGCCGTGCCGCGACACAAACAAGGCCGGCTCCGTCGCCCTGGCCCAGTCCTCGCGTATGATCAGCCAGCGCCGTAACGCGGTCGCCGCGCGCGAGCCGATGGCCACCTGGCGCTGGCGCTGGCCCTTGCCAAGCACCAGCGCACGGCCAGCGGCGAGATCGAGATCGGCCACATTCAGCCCCACGGCTTCGGCCAGGCGCAGGCCGGCGGAGTAAAACAGCTCCAGCAAGGCATGGTCACGAATGTCGATCGGCGCCTGCGGCGTCACATCGAGCAGCGCCGCGAGCGCGTCCACGTCGATGGTTTTGGGCAGGCGCCGGGCCTGCTTCGGTGCGCGCACATCCACGGCCGGATTATGCTGCACGCGGCCTTCGCGCAGCAGCCAGGCATACAGGCTGCGCAGCGCCGACAGCTGGCGTGCGATGCTGGCCGGGGCTGCTCCCTGACGGTGGCGCGCCGCGACCAGGTGCCGCACATCGTGGTTGTCAACAGCACTCCAATGCGATGTTCCGGACTGCGTCAGCTCACTGGCAAGCGCGTCCAGATCGCGTCGATAAGCGGCCAAAGTATGCGGCGAAAAACGCCTTTCATGTGCCAAATAAGCGACAAATGCGTCGATCTCGTCCTGCATATAATTATATCAGGGCAGCATTTCGGCGCCGAGATAGCGGCGTAGCGCGGCGGTGACCAGCTCGCCCATGAACTCCAGGAACAGCGTGCCCATGGTCGGCAGGAACTGCTCCGCATCGTGGCTGGCCAGCACCAGCGCGCCGCCGACCTGCTGCTCGCCCAACGGCACCATGGCG
>DATGUT010000306.1:0-5909 GCA_035301185.1 Salinisphaeraceae bacterium | reverse complement strand
GTGCTGCGCGCCATCCAGGGTTTTTCCACCGGCGGCGAGTATGTCGATGCGATGACTTATCTGGTCGAGCATTCGCCAGACAGGAAGCGCGGCTATTTGTGCAGTTTCCTGCCACTCGGCACGCTGTCCGGTTATGTTTTCGGCGCCCTCATGGTGATTTTGATGCAGGTGCTGCTTGCCGACGAGGCCATGCATGCCTGGGGCTGGCGGGTGCCGTTTCTGCTCGCCGGCCCGCTCGGTTTGATCGGCGTGTTCGTGCGCCTGCGCCTGGAGGAATCGCCTGCCTATGAACGGGCCGCCAAGCACGACAGCATGGCCGACAAGAGCGCGCTGCAACAACTGCGGGCAACAGTGGGCGAGCAGTGGCGCCCGATCCTGATCTGCATGGGCCTGGTGCTGGCCTTCAACGTCACCAACTACATGCTCACCGGTTACATGCCGACCTACCTGCCGTCCCATCTGGGCACTCCTGAAACACACGCGCTCATCATAGTGGTGTTGGTGATGGTGATCCTAGGCATTATCGTCACTTTTCTCGGCCGGCTGAGCGATCGCATTGGCCGCAAGCCGATTCTCTACACTGGCTCCATTCTGCTCGTCGTGGTGTCGATACCGATGTTTCTGCTCATGTTCCAGGGCAGCGACCTGGCGGTCTTCTTCGGCACCCTGCCCATGGGCCTGATGCTGGTCTGTTTCCTCAGTACCGAGCCGTCCACCCTGCCGACGCTGTTCCCGACCGCGGTGCGCTCCGGCGCCACCGCGATCAGCTTCAATATCTCCGTGTCGGCGTTTGGCGGCACCACGCCGCTGATTGCCGCAGCATTGGTACAGGCCACTGGTGACTTGCTTGTGCCGGCATACATTCTCATTTTTGCCGGTGTGATCGGCATTGTCTCGGTGTTCTTATTGCCCGAGCCGGTCGGCACGCCGCTGACGGGTTCCGGGCCGACGGTGCAAAGCGAGGCGGAAGCCGACGCCGTGGCGGAAGAGACTGGTTCGCAAGAGGAATGAAGGTCGTTCCGCATCCACCCGACCGCATGCGACCGGCATTGATGGGCCGATCCTGGCGTGCAGCCAGGCAGCGGCTGCAGCATCCATGTGCTGCAATTGGCGCAACCTTGAAACAAGTCACAGGCCGACGTGTGCGTAACTACACTGGCCTTGCTCAGGAGTTGCCCCAGTATCAGCAGCACAACGCAGATTGTAGGCTTTTGCCATAGTGAACACGTACTTTACATGCAGGTCACATGCTGCTTTTCGGTGACCGCATCACCAAATCAAGGCAGATCAGAGCAGCTTAATGCCGTGCATGCAGCCCGTCAGCGCTGCAGCTCGCAGACGCCCTATGGTGCAGGCTTGAGTGCCAGCAGATATCCGGTCGTCAGGACAAACACAATCTGGCTGGGCCTGATGCCACGGCCATTACTGTTGCCATTGCTAAGGCACAGGACAGGAGGTATACACGAGATGCGACTCAAACCGATCCAGAATCAGGTCATGGTCATCACCGGCGCCTCCAGCGGCATGGGCCTGGTGACGGCGCGCATGGCCGCACAGCGCGGTGCCCGGTTGGTGCTGGTTTCCCGCAACGAGCAGGAGCTGAACAAGCTGGCCGAGGAATTGTCACCAACGGGCGATCGCGTCATCGCCGCGCCTGCCGACATGACCGTGGAAGCCGAGGTGCAGCGCGTGGCAGAGCAGGCGATCGAGCGCTTCGGCGGCTTCGACACCTGGGTCAACCTCGCCGGGTTGACGACTTACGGCTCAATTGAAAAAGTCAAGCGTGAAGACCACCGCCGGCTGTTCGAGATCAACTATTGGGGCACCTTCAACGGCTCGCTCACAGCTGTTGAGCATCTGCGCAAGCGTGGCGGCGCGCTGATCAACATGGGCAGCATCATGTCGGATATAACCACGGCTTACCAAGGCACCTACTGTGCCTCGAAGCATGCGGTCAAGGCGTTCACCAACGCTTTGCGCATGGAACTGGAAGCTCGGCACGCGCCCGTCAGCGTCACGCTGATCAAGCCGGCATCGATCGACACGCCGCTGCGCCACCATGGCAAAAACTATTTCTCCAAGGAGCCGGAAAATCCGCCGCCGGCCTATGCGCCGGAATTGGTGGCCCAAACCATTATTCAGTGTGCGCAGTCACCGCGCCGCGAAGTCGTCGTCGGCGGCGGTGGCTGGATCATGACGCTGGGCGCCAATCTGGCACCGCGCATCGCTGAGCTGTTTCTGGAGAAAACCGCGGTCTTCCTGCAAACCACAAAAAACCCTGCGGGGCCACGCGCAGATCACAGTCTGTACGAGCCGGGCAAGGACGGCAGCGAGCATGGCGGCACGAAGTTGGTGTTCCAGCACAGCCCGTTCACGCAGGCCCAGCTGAAACCGAAAACAACGACCGCCATCGGCCTCGGGCTGGGCCTGCTGGTTACTGCGCTGATCGCCTGCAAATACACGGGCGAGGATCACCAGAAGTAGCATCGGTGCGCGGCACCAGCACAAGGCAATTCGAGCATACTGGCCATGGCAGACCTTGAGCTATCCGAAGATCAGACCTTTGTTCTCGTCCTGCAGGGCGGTGGTGCGCTCGGATCATATCAGGCTGGCCTGTACCAGGCGCTTGCTGAGGCCGGAATACAACCCGACTGGATCATCGGCACTTCGATCGGCGCCATAAACGGTGCATTGATCGCAGGCAATCCACTTGGCGAGCGCGTCTCCAGGCTGCGCCAGTTCTGGCATGCCATCAGCTGCGACGATTTCGAAACCTGGCTGCCGCCTGCCGCAAGACACTCGCAGCCCGTCAGTTACATGAACGCCCTACGCGCCAGACTGTTGGGCAACCCCGGCTTTTTCATGCCGCGCTGGACCCTGGGTCTGGAAGGCTATAAGCCTGAAACCGCCAGCTTCTACGATACCCGGCCGCTGCGCCGGACCCTGCAGGAGCACATCGATTTCGAGGCACTCAACGCCAGCGATGTGCAACTCAGTGTCGGCGCGACCAGCGTGACCCGGGGCGAGCTGGTCTACTTCGATTCCCCGCGCGAGAAAATCTGCGTGGAGCACATTCTCGCAAGCAGTTCATTGCCCCCGGGGTTTGCCGCCACCCGGCTGGATGACGATGTGTACTGGGATGGTGGCGTGTGCTCCAACTCGCCACTGGACAAGCTGGCGCATGATGATCCAGGCCAGGATTGCCTGTGCTTCGCCGTCCATTTGTGGAATCAGGCGGGGCCGGAGCCAGCTTCGATCATGGATGTCTTCGCACGGCAAAAGGAAATCGCCTACGCCAGCCGTTTCGGCGATGAAATCAAGGATATCAGGCGCATCCACCGCCTGCGCCACGCCATCAGCGAACTGTATGAGGCGCTGCCCAAGAGCAAGCGCGATGCAGCCCGCTTTCAGGAACTCCACAAGCTGGGTTCAAACCGCCGCATAGACATCGTGAGCCTGGGACGCAAAACCCAGGACTGGGAGCTGGCAACCAAGGACATCAATTTTTCCTGGGCACGGATCCTGGATCACTGGGAGCACGGTTACCAGGATGGACGCACAGCGCTGCAGCGGGCGCCGTGGCAGCAGCAGGATCACGCTCGCGAGGGCATCTTCACCCACGACTTCGGCCCCGCAAGTAATGCTTGAGCCGGCATTAAATGAAACCCCGCGGCAGGCTGCGGGGTAGGCTCATATTTCAGGCACTGCAGCATGTAACTGCCGCAGCATCATTTTCACAGCGAGCGCGCATCAGCTCTCATTCGCATCCTCATTGCGCTCAATCACGCCGCAGGCAATGCGCCCGCCTGTTCCTGAGTCTGCCTCGTAGCTGTCGGCATTCTCGTGAATGATGATGGCCCTTGCGTCGCTGCCATCAAACAGCGCATGGGGGCTCGCATCCCCTTGGGACTGTGCAGCGTCATCATCCTGCTCCAGCACCAGCCAGCTGGCAAAAATCTCGGCCTGTGCAGTGCCCTGTTCGGAAACCACGATATTGGCCAGATCGCCGGCATGATAGCCCTTTTCGTTGTCATAACCATGTTTCTTGTTCGCCGGATTGTAATGATCACCGGCAGACTTGAAATGCGGCGGCTCACATGTGCCATTTTCATGTATGTGAAAGCCGTGGCCATTCGGTGGCAGGTTTTTCAGATCAATGACGAACAGGGTGCCGTGCTCCAACTCGTTGACCTTTACGGAGCCGACGGATTCACCATCGGCATTCTGCATGGATACAAGCAATTCATCATCGGCATGGGCAGTCTGCGCCAGCAAACCCAGCGCGACAAGAAATGCAGCGGCGCACATGCTGATGAAGGACAGTGATGATCTCAGACAAATAGGCATAATGTCTCCTTTAGAGGTTCCAAGCATTACAACGCGCAGCAAACGGCGTTGCTGCGCCTGCCCAAGCTAAACAATAAATGCGCGGCCCGGCCATACGTGCTTTCCCCAGGGTCTTGTCGGCAGGTTGCCGAGGTCAAGCGACTCCATGAGGCACTGCGATACCTGTCTTGCCGGCGTCCGCGAACCATTGTTGCCTCTGGCATAGCCTGCACATGCAATGCATTCCCCCTATCCGCGCTTTCACGGGTACAAGACACGCTCCATTGCAGGTTATGCTGAGCCACATGTTTCCACACGATAGAGCAGGTCCATGGATATCATCCGCATTATTCTGTCCGTCATATTGCCGCCACTCGGTGTCTTCCTGCAGGTGGGCTTCGGGCTGCATTTCTGGCTCAACATTCTATTGACGTTATGCGGCTATCTCCCCGGAGTCATACACGCGGTTTACATCATTGCCTCGCGCTGACCAGCGCGCGCCGGCAGCTGCCAACACGAAGAATCATTTCCAGAGCGGCACGGAAAAGCCCCGGCGCGAGTCAGATGATCGCGCCGGGGCTGCGCAGCTGCGGATGACCGAGCTACTCCACGGAGGCGGGCACGAAACTTTCTAATGCCTGGCTGAATGGCTCCATGATCGGCGGTACGGGGTGGCTGCTGAGCAGCAGCGAACGCGGATCTGAGTCAGTCCCATAGATCTCGGCATTGGCCGACTGGTCGAAGCTCATCACGCTGCCATTCAGACTGACGCCGGCGAACAGCCCTTCGCGGCTCGTCATGTAAGCCAGAACAGGTCCCGGCGCGCCAGAGGCGAGGTGGGCATGATAGCCGACTGGGCCTGCCGTGACTCCGATATCCGCGCCCAGCTCGAACTCATTTTGCATCAATGTGTTAATGCTTTCCTGGGTTTGGAACAGCAAGATCAGACTGCTTTGCTGAATGCCAGCCTGAAAGCCGATGCTGCCGCCGGTGAGGGCATAGATGGCCGGAGCCCTCTGGCTCCAACCACCGGAGCCGTTGCGACAACTGATCAGACCCTTACCGCGCCTGCCGCCAATAATGAACCCCGCTTTGACGATTGAGGGAAACACGGCGATGCACTTGGTATTGACAATCACTTCTTTTGGAATCCGCTTTTCAGGCGGCCGTGACTGCTGCAGCCGCAATACGGATGCAGCATCCAAGGCCAGTTCCGCTTGCGACTCGGTCGAATCCTCAGCCGTGCCGAAGCCACCCATGGAGCTGCAACCCGCCAGAAGAGCCATGGCCAGAACAGTAACAACATAGCGTGAGACAGTAATCATGCTTGTCTCCTTGTTCGAATGATCACGTATTGAGTGATCCTCAATGTAAGCCGGTTCAGCAAGTGCGGATAACCCTGACTTGCACTAACAGACATAAGGGATAACCCCATAACATCCTCGCGGGTTTGCAACTCGGAAGTCATGCATGCTTTTTCAAGGAACAAGCCGATGGTCTTGCGTTGGATTGTCTTAAGAGGCTGCTGAAAAACTCCGAAAATTCTCTTGATTGGTTAGAAACTGATCTAGCGCAAGTCCTAG
>DATGUT010000305.1:0-3047 GCA_035301185.1 Salinisphaeraceae bacterium | reverse complement strand
AGCCGGCATGCTCATAGAGTTCTTCTACGAACTGCGCGCCGGCGGGTTGCGCCCGTCGGTGACCGAATTCCTGACTCTGCTGGAAGCCATGGATGCGCATGTGCCAGGCATGAGCATCGACAATTTCTACTATCTGGCGCGTGCCAGCCTGGTCAAGGATGAGCGCAAATTCGATCGCTTCGACCAGCTGTTCGCGCATTACTTCGAAGGCATCGAGCAACTGGGCGAGGATGCGCAAACCACGATTCCGGACGATTGGCTGGAGCGCATGGCCGAGCTCGAACTGAGCGCAGAGCAAAAGGCCCGCATCGAGGCCCTGGGCGGCTGGGACAAGCTCATGGAGACGCTGCGCCAGCGCCTGCGCGAGCAGGACAGCCGCCACCAGGGTGGCAGCAAATGGATTGGCACGGCCGGCACCTCGCCGTTCGGCGCCTATGGCTTCAACCCGGAAGGCATCCGCATCGGCCAGGACGGCTCGCGCCACCGGCGTGCGGTCAAGGTGTGGGATCGGCGCGAATTCGCCAACCTCGACTCCAGCCGCGAGATCGGCACGCGCAACATCAAGATGGCCCTGCGCAGGCTGCGCCAGTTCGCACGCGAAGGCGCCGAGCAGGAACTGGACCTGGACGACACCATCCGCTCGACCGCGCGCAATGCCGGTCAGCTCGATTTGAAGATGCGCCCGGAGCGCCACAACGCGGTCAAGCTGCTGCTGTTCTTCGACGTCGGCGGCTCCATGGACGATCATGTGGCCACCGTCGAGACGCTGTTTTCCGCCGCCCGGGCCGAATTCAAGCACCTGGAATATTATTACTTCCACAATTACCCATATGAGGGCCTGTGGCAGGACAATCGCCGGCGGCGCACGCGCAGGCGCCCGACCTGGGAGATCATCCGCAGCTATGGCCGCGACTACAAGGCCGTGTTTGTCGGCGACGCCAGCATGAGCCCGTACGAAATCGCCTACCCCGGCGGCAGCGTCGAGCACTGGAACGAGGAGGCCGGCGCGGTCTGGCTGCAGCGCCTGCTGGAGGCTTTTCCCCAGGCAGTGTGGTTGAATCCGGTGCCGCGCGAATATTGGAACTACACCCAGTCCATCCAGATGACACGCGAGCTGTTGGACGATCGCATGTACGCCATGACCCTGGACGGGCTGGGCGATGCCGTTGCCGAGTTGGGTGACTGAGTCGGCATCGCTGCGGCGAGCGGCCGCCGGCACTTGCCTGTTGCTATCATAAGCGCATGCTCGCACGTCCCCGTTGGTTGCAGCCGCGGCGCCTTGCCAAGAGCGCCCTGACCGTTATCGGTTTGCTGCTGCTGTTCGCGCTCGCCATCAATGCCTGGCTGATCAGCACGACCCGGGCACGCATTTACGATCGCATGGATTTGCTGGACGAGGCCGAAGTCGCCTTGGTGCTCGGCACCAGCGCCTATACCCGTTCCGGCGCGCCCAACCGGCTGTTTCGCCACCGCATGCTGGCGGCGGCAGAGCTTTATGCCAGCGGCAAGGTACAGCAGTTGCTGATTTCAGGCGCCAACCCCGGCTATTACAACGAACCGCAGCAAATGTACAAGGCGCTGCGCAGCTATGGGGTGCCGCATGCGGCGATCACCCTTGATTTCGCCGGCTACAGCACATTCGATTCCATTGTCCGTTCGCGACGCATTTTCGGGCTCGAGCGCTATATTCTCGTCTCCCAGCGCTACCACGATTACCGGGCCTTGTTCATTGCCCGGCATAACGGCGTCGAGGCTATCGCCTATGTGCGGCCACAGGAGGATTTGCGGCAGCCTTTTGTGACCGAGTTGCGGGAATACCTGGCGCGCATCAAGGCAGTACTGGATTTGTTCATCCTCCATCCGCAGCCGCGTTACCTCGGGCCCGAGCTGCCCCTGAACGCGCTCGATGATGCGCTGGCGCAAGCGGCGATGTGCCGGGACAATCTGCGGGGGCCGCAGCAGCCGTTGGCGGGCTGGCGCGACTACAGCCTATTCTTCTCCGGCTACGAACAAGCCACTGAGTAGGGTCGCAACCATGGGGCGCCAGTCACGCTGCACCGTAAACAGCTCGTTATAGCGCAGGCTGCAACTATAGACTCCGCACATGAATGCCATGACCAAATCGCAGGCGTTGTCAACCGTGACTTGTGGCTGCAATTGGTCCGCATCGGCAGCCTGTTGGCACAGGTCGTGCACCACGACCCGCGATTCTTCGAACGCATTGCGCATCAGCACCGCCACTGGGTGGTCCGGATCGGTGTTTTCATAGCCGTGGGTGAGAATATGGCACACGCGGCGATGATGGGCGTCGCTGGCCAGGCGCTCGAGGCCGTGCAACAGCATGGCGCGCAGGATTGCGGGTGCCTCCTGGTGCGGCAATTCGTTGCGCAGGCTGTATTGCAGGTCGCGCAGAGGGAGATAGGTGCGCTCCACCATGGCGGTGAGCAGCGCGTCCTTGTCGGCAAAGTGCCAGTAGATGGCGCCACGGGTGACGCTGGCGCGTTGCGCGATGCGTTCGAAGGATGCACCGGATACGCCGCGCGCCTGCATTTCTCTTTCCGCGGCGTCAAGAATCGCGCTGCGGGTTTGCGCGGCTCTGGTTTTGGTCTTGCGGGCCATAAGCCTCTGAAAATGAAGTTGCCGTTACCAGTGCAAAAGCAAGCTGCATGCCGTTAACGGATTGTCGTCAGGTATTGATAACGTTAGTATAAACGATCGCCCCAGGTTTGCATACATACATGTATGTATGTAACATGCCGCGCACCTTTCCTGTTGTTCGTCGTTCCACGGACCACTGTTATGAACTCACACTCTACTGCAGGTAGAACCAGACACTTGTTTCCGTCCGCTGCGGTGATGCTTGTCGCCGCAGCCATGCTGCTGGCAGGCTGCGCTGACGGCGAGGGCGGCGCAGCCTCCGGGCCGCAGGAAATGCCGCCCGCGCCGGTCGCCGTACAGGAAGCCGAGCCGGGCAGGGTGGATGTCTTTGCGGCATATCCCGGCCGCATCCGTGGTGCCAGGAACATCCAGATCATTGCGCGCGTGGA
>DATGUT010000304.1:0-4121 GCA_035301185.1 Salinisphaeraceae bacterium | reverse complement strand
TGTTCGCGCAACAGGCTGCGGGCCTGCTCCAACACCGGTGTCGTCTGCAGGCCGGTACGGAAGTCCAGGCCCTGGCAGGCGGCCAGCCATTCGATGGCCACCGTGTTGCGTACGTTTGCGGCCATGGTCTGCAGACGCCGCCCGGCGGCCGGTGCCATCGACACATGGTCTTCCTGGTTCGCGGAGGTGGGCAGGCTGTCGACACTGTGCGGGTGGGCCAGTGCCTTGTTTTCACTTGCCAATGCCGCCGCAGTCACCTGCGCGATCATGAAGCCGGAATTGACGCCACCATTCTCCACCAGAAAGGGCGGCAGTTGCGACATGTGCGTATCCATCATCAGCGAAATGCGGCGCTCGGTCAGGGCGCCGATTTCCGCCAGCGCCAGCGCGAGGTTGTCGGCGGCCAGGGCCACCGGTTCGGCGTGAAAATTACCACCGGAAATGATGTCGTCATCGCTGGCGAACACCAGCGGATTGTCGGACACGGCATTGGCTTCAACGGCCAATACATCGGCTGCCTGGCGGATCTGGGTCAGGCAAGCACCCATGACCTGCGGTTGGCAGCGCAGCGAATAGGGATCTTGCACCTTCGCGCAATCGACGTGCGAATCGCTGATTTCACTGCGCTCACCCAGCACATGGCGATAGGCCGCGGCGGCGTCGATCTGGCCCTGTTGACCACGAACCGCGTGGATACGAGCGTCGAACGGGGCGCGCGAACTCAAGGTGGCTTCCACGCTCAATGCACCGCAAATCGTGGCCGCGGCGTACAGATCCTCGGCCTCGAACAGGCCGCGCAGCGCAAACGCGGTCGACACCTGGGTGCCGTTGAGCAGGGCCAGTCCCTCTTTCGGCGCAAGTGCCATCGGCGTCAAGCCGGCAATCTCCAGCGCCCGTTCGGCATCGATCCACTCGCCGCGATAACGCGCCTGTCCCTGGCCCAGCAACACCGCACTCATGTGCGCCAGCGGCGCCAGGTCGCCGGAGGCGCCGCACGAGCCTTGCGCCGGGATGCGCGGATAGACCTCGGCGTTGATCAGGGCCAGCAGCGCATCGATGACACTGCGTCGGACACCGGAAAACCCGCGCGCGAGGCTGTTGACCTTGAGCACCATAAGCAAACGCACGACGGCATCCGCGACCGGCTCGCCGACACCGGTAGAATGCGACAGCACCAGCGAACGCTGCAGGTCTTCGAGCTGGTCCTTGGCGATGCGCGTCTGCGCCAGCAGGCCAAAGCCGGTATTGATGCCGTACACCGTGCGGTCTTCGTCCACAATACGGTCGACGCACTGCTTGGCGGCCTGAACGTCGGCATCGGCACTGGCCGGTACGCTGACCAGCAGTGGCGCCTGGTAAACGGCCCGCAGCTCGGCCAGGGTCATTTTTCCGGGCTTGATTGCAAGTTCGTCCACGGTGAAATCCTTTTAGTCGTTGATCATCGGCAAGTCGAGGCCGTTTTCGCGAGCACAATCGATCGCGATGTCGTAGCCCGCATCGGCGTGGCGCATGACACCGCTGCCGGGGTCGTTCCACAGCACACGGCCAATGCGCCGGTGGGCATCATCACTGCCGTCGCAGACAATGACCAGGCCGGCATGCTGGGCATAACCCATTCCGACGCCACCGCCGTGGTGCAGCGACACCCAGGTCGCGCCCGAAGCCGTGCTGAGCAGAGCGTTGAGCAGCGGCCAGTCGGACACGGCATCGCTGCCATCCTGCATGCTTTCGGTTTCGCGGTTCGGGCTGGCGACCGAGCCGGAGTCCAGATGATCGCGGCCGATGACGACCGGCGCCTTCAGCTCGCCACTGGCGACCATGTCGTTGAACGCCTGGCCGAGCCGATAACGATCCTTCAAACCGACCCAGCAGATACGCGCCGGCAGGCCCTGGAAACTGATGCGCTCGCGCGCCATGTCGAGCCAGTTGTGCAGATGCGGATCATCCGGGATCAGTTCCTTGACCTTGGCATCGGTTTTGTAGATGTCCTCCGGGTCACCGGACAGCGCCGCCCAGCGGAACGGGCCGATACCGCGGCAGAACAGCGGCCGGATGTAGGCCGGTACGAATCCGGGAAAATCGAATGCATTCCTGGCCCCGGCTTCTTGTGCCATCTGGCGGATATTGTTGCCGTAATCGAAGGTCGGCACGCCTTGCGCGTTAAACGCGAGCATGGCTTCGACGTGGCGCGCCATCGATTGCTTGGCGGCCTGCGTGACCGCCGCCGGCTCGGTCCGGCCGCGCGCGACATATTCGTCCCAGGTCCAGCCGGAAGGCAAATAACCATGCAGCGGATCGTGCGCGCTGGTCTGGTCGGTGACCATGTCCGGGCGCACCCCACGCTGAACCATTTGCGGCAGCACGTCGGCGGCGTTCGCGCACAGGCCAACGGAAACGGCCTTTCCGGCGCTGGTGTAACGCTCGATGCGCGCCAGCGCATCGTCCAGGTCGTCCGCCTGTTCGTCGAGATATTTCGTGCGCAGACGGAAATCGATACGCGATTGCTGGCACTCGATATTCAGCGAGCAGGCGCCGGCCAGTGAGGCGGCCAGCGGCTGCGCGCCGCCCATGCCGCCGAGCCCGGCGGTCACGATCCAGCGGCCGCTGAGGTTGCCGTCGTAATGCTGGCGACCGGCTTCGACGAATGTTTCATAAGTGCCCTGGACAATGCCCTGCGAGGCGATATAAATCCAGGAGCCCGCCGTCATCTGGCCGAACATCATCAAACCCTTGCGGTCGAGTTCGTTGAAGTGCTCCCAATTGGCCCACGCGGGTACGAGGTTGGAATTCGCGATCAGCACGCGCGGCGCATCCTTGTGTGTTTCGAACACGCCGACCGGCTTGCCGGATTGCACCAGCAACGTCTGGTTGTCTTCCAGCCGCTGCAGGGTGGCCACGATTTTGTCGTAGCAGGCCCAGTTGCGCGCGGCGCGGCCGATGCCGCCATAAACCACCAGGTCTTCCGGGCGTTCGGCGACGTCCGGATCAAGATTGTTCATGAGCATGCGCAGCGGTGCTTCGGTGAGCCAGCTCTTGCAGGACAGTTCGCTGCCGGTCGGCGCGGCAATTGCGCGGCTCGGATCGTGGCGGGGGTCCTGATTGGGATCAAATTGGGACATGGGGGTTCTCCGGTTTGTTAGCTGGGCCCACAGGCGGCGCGTGGGTGGTCAGGCTGGGGCGTTATGAGTCATGCGGCCGCCCACCACGCGTTGACGCAGCCGGCCTGGTTGGACGGCGTAACTCAACTGCGCGGGGCGCTCGATATTCCAAACGCACAGATCCGCCGTGCCGCCGACTCGAATGCGGCCCAGATCGTTGCATTGCAGCGCCTGCGCGCCATGCGCCGTCATGCCCGCGAGTGCTTCGCGCGGGGTCATGCGAAACAGCGTGCAGGCCAGATTGAGCATCAGCGTCGGCTGAAACAAGGGCGAGCTGCCCGGGTTGCCGTCGGTGGCCACGGCCATCGGCACGTCGTGCTTGCGCAGCATATCGATGGGCGGTTGCTGTGTTTCGCGCAGGGTATGAAACGCACCCGGCAGCAGGACGGCCACGCTGCCGGCAGCGGCCAGCGCCTGGACGTCGTTTTCGTTCGCGTATTCGATATGGTCGGCGGACAACGCGTTGTAATGGGCCGCCAGGGTCGTGCCGCCGAGATTCGACAGCTGTTCGGAATGCGCCTTGATCGGCAAGTTGTGGCGCTGCGCGGCCTGGAACACACGCTCGCACTGAGCGACATCGAAGGCAATGGACTCGCAGAATACGTCCACCGCGTCGGCCAGGCCCTCGCCGGCCGCGGCCGGAATCATGTCATTGCACACGAGGTCGATATAGCCGTCAGCGTCGTCCTTGTATTCCGGTGGCAGGGCGTGCGCGCCAAGCAATGTCGTGACCACCCGGACCGGCAGGTCCGCACCCAGACGCCGCGCAACGCGCAGCATCTTCAATTCGTCGGCCACGGTCAGCCCGTAACCCGATTTGATTTCCACACAAGTCACACCGTCATCAATCAGTGCCTGCAGACGCGGTCGGGCGGTCTCGAACAGCACCTGTTCGCTGGCCGCACGAGTCGCGCGCACGGTGCTCAAAATACCGCCCCCGGCCTGGGCGATTTCGGCGTAGCT
>DATGUT010000303.1:0-8497 GCA_035301185.1 Salinisphaeraceae bacterium | reverse complement strand
CCCGCCTGTCGCCAATGGGCGGCCGGCTCGCATCCCGACGTGTCCCTGCTCGAGCCGCAGGAAGAGGGCGCCCTGATTCGCGTCGAGCCCATGCGCGTCTTCACCCGGCGGCTGCAGCTCACACCGCAGTACCGGCAAGGCCGCCTCGGCTGGATCGATCCCGCCGAGCAACTCAACATCGCCGCCGCCAATAGTCTGCTCAAAACATTGGAAGAGCCGCCTGCCGGCACACATTTGCTGCTGCTCAGCAGCCATCCGCACCGCTTGCTGCCCACCATCCGCAGCCGCTGCCGGTTGTTGCGCGTGCCGCCGGCGCCAGTGGCCATGGGCCGCGAATGGCTCGCGGCCCAGCGTGTGGACACCAGCATGGTTGTTGAGCATGAGCTGCGCATGCCGCTGCGTGTGTGCCTCGACAGCGACACCCGCGAGCGCGAGCAGCGTTGGGCTCAGGATCTGGCCAGGCTGCTTGCCGGGCGCAGCGATGCGGTCCTGCTGGCCGAGCGCTGGGCCGAACAGCCACCCGACCAGCTGCTCGACTGGCTTTATCGCACTTCGTGCGCCATGCTCGAATATCGTCTCGTCGGCAGCGGCCTGCACGATCGCGCCCTCGCGCGCAGCACGGCCGCCGCCAGCATGGCTCGGCTCGTCCAGCTCAGCCGCCAAACTGCTCGTGCCGCCTATTTGCGACATACCAACAGCAACTGGCAGCAGGTGCTGGAAGCGCTGCTGTTATCGAGCCTCGTCTGACAAAAGGCTTGTCATCCTGTGCAAGCGAACGCAGCGAGTGCAGTCGCAGGAGCGCACGCTACCGGCACATTTCCACAATTCTGCGACTGCGCGCAGAATGGCGTGCTGTTTTTGCAGCAGCGGTGATATAAGAGGGGTGCTGCCAAAATCACCACCATCCGGCGCAAGCGGGTGCCGCGGCTGCCGGGATATGGTCGCGAAACAGCCGAGCCGCATCCAGCACGCATTGACATGTCTGCGCAAAAAACATATTGTCAGCGGATACTTGGGCACGAAGCACCTGCTGCTCAGAGGGAGAATGGCAGCGGCTCTATAAGCATTGTCGGACGGCCTCTTGGCTTGGCCGTGTGTTCGCTTTCATAAACAAACGCCCAGCACCGAGCGCAACCTGCGATCAGATTCTAGTCAGGGTTGTGGTTTTCTTGGACAAATTGTTTTATTATTAGTTCCCGGTCGATAAAAAAGATCGGGTTCAATGTCTCAACAAAGGGAGAAATCAGACATGAGCACACGTACATTCAAGTCCGCCAAGTTGCGGAAGGCGGTCAAGGGGGCCATTGGCACCACAGTCGCCGTTCCGTTGCTGTTCGCCGCGCTGCCGGTTGCAGCCCAAGGCCAGATCGGCAACACCACGTTCGAAGTCGACGGCTACGTCAAGCTGGACGCCTGGTATGACCGCGAAGCCGATTTCGGTGTTTCGCTCTTGCCTTCCGATATTATCAGTGCTGACGGCCTCAAGTATCCGGGCCATCCGTCTTACGTGAATCCGGCAACCGGCAGTCAGGATCATGACGGCAACTTCGGCACCACCGCCAAGCAGACCCGGATCCGCATCAATACGCTGACACCGACGGAAGTCGGCGACATCAAGGGTTACCTGGAATTCGACATGTACGGCGCCAGCGGCTCGCAGGACGGCAACGTACGTAATCGCCTGGCCTATTTCCAGTGGGAGAACTGGACCTTCGGCCGCGCCTGGAGCAACTTCGTCAACTTCAACTACGGCACGACGCTGAACTTCGCCGGCCCCGCGGGCCAGACGTTCGCCCGTTCCGAGCAGGTTCGCTATGATGCCAATCTGGCCAACGGCGGCACCTTTGGCGTGGCCCTGGAGCGCAACCAAGATAACTACACGGTTCATGGCGGCAGTAATGAGAACACCAGCCTGCCGGCGCTGACGCTGAGCTACACCCAGCCGGTTGGCAACAGCAGCTTCGATGTGCGCGGCATTGTCCGCCAGATTGAAGGCGAGACCGCTGGCGGCCACGAAGACAGCGCCCTTGCCTGGGGCGTGAACGCTGGCACCAGCGTGACGCTGCCGAACGACACCACCACGCTGATGCTGACCGCCGCTTATGGTGAAGGCATGGGCACCTACATCTACAACCCGACCATGGGCAGCACCGGTGCCTACTTCGACGGCGACAGCCTGAAGCGTGACAAGCGCTGGGGCGCGATCGGCACGATCTCGCAGAAGTTCACCGATCAAGTCACCGGCAACATCGTCTACGGTTACAGCAACGGCAAATTCGGCATTAACGAAGAGGAAATTCGTGGCCAGTCCCTGGGCGTGAACATGCTGTACTCACCGGTTGACCAGCTGGTCTTCGGTGCCGAGTACACCCGCGTGTGGGTCAAGGACAAGGACGGCTATCTCACCGGTTATGATCGCGCCGATGGCCACGCCAACCGCGTGCAATTCTCGGCCATCTACAACTTCTAAGGCAATAGCGTTTGTTTTCAAGGCCCCGGACTTCCGGGGCCTTTTTTATGTCTGGACATGAAATCAGCGCCTTGCGTTGCGCGCATGCGGGAACATGCAAGCGCTGCTGCGACCATGTGCAGATTGATAAAGAATACAATGGGTCAATCCATATCAGGAGCCCGCCTTCGGGCGAGCGATCAAGCCATGGCGCAACACCCGGCCACTAATCACAAGCGAACCAAAGCGTTATTGCATAATGCTGACAAGCCCTGCGGGCTTGTTTCGCGCGCAGGCGCGTTCCTGCAAACAGAATGTAGGACGCCGGCGAAATATTATATAAAGGCCCTTGGCATCCTGCTGTAGCGAGCGCCGTCGCAGGATCGCTTGCTACAGGCAGCGCCGCCCGATGCTGCAACTACGCGCAGCATGACAATAGTGGGTTGTGAGCGCGCGCAGCAAACCGGTGAGTTCAGGGAGTTAAGCGCGCCCTATGGATAAATATGAATCGGCGTGCCGGTAGGGACTACGCGCCAGAGCGTATTCATGTCTTGATCAGACAGGGCGATGCAGCCGTCGGTCCAGTCGCCACTGCGACCGTTGGAATCATACGTGGGTTCGCCATGAATCATGATGGCGCCGCCGGGATCAACGCCATTGGCCTCGGCCCAGGCGATGTCTTCGGCGTTGGGGTAGGAGATGTGGATGGAGCGATTGAACAGGCTGTCGGGATTGCGCCAGTCAAGCACGTAGGCGCCCTCGGGAGTGCGCGAGTCACCACTTTGGCGCTTGTGGCCAATCGGCTGCTTGCCGAGGCCGATCGGGAAGCTTTCCACCACGATGCCGCTGGCGTACAGGTAAAGCATGCGTTCGGATTTGACCACGACGACCAGATCAACCGGTGCATCATAAACCTTGGGTAATGTGGCGGTATTCGCGACCGCTGTGCTCGAAAGAAATCCAGACAACAATAAGCCCAGCACAAGCAGGCCAGAGAATTTCGCGTGCATCGGCAAGAATTATGATTGAACCCCAATGAATGTATTGTGCCATATTAAACCGCGTTCAGGCACCCGCACGTGGCCGCTAGAAGCATGGGGTGGGTGCTTGCATCAGCCTGTGGTCAAGCCGTCTACTGCTGCGGCACGCTAATTGCCAGCAGCAATATGCTATTCTCGTTGCATGTGCGCGAATCTGCTGCCAACTACGCAAAACACCAATCAGGTCGCCACCAGCCGGCGCTTGTCTGCGCGCGCATGATGGTTGCCGAAGCCAAACATCTGCGGCTGCGCCTGCCTGCAGCCTCTTTGCCGCAATATTCGCTGAAAGCGGAATAAGCACATGTCGCAACCATTGCAGCACAGCGGTAAAGCGCTGGATGACCTGTTGCGCGACGTGCAAAGTCGGGATCGCCACCGGCTGCGGCGCCAACTACAGCGCGCGCGCAAGGCCGGCAAGCGCGCGGCCATATTGGAGAAGATCGAGGCCAGCGCGGCAAAAACGCGGGCGCGGCTGCAGGCGCGCGCCGCGATCACGCTGGCGCCGGATTTGCCGATCAGCGCACGCGGCAACGAGATTGCCGCGGCCGTTGCCAGCCATCAGGTGGTGGTGGTGTGCGGGGAAACCGGCTCCGGCAAGACCACACAATTGCCGAAGATATTGCTGCAGGCGGGGCTCGGCGCGCGCGGGCTGATCGGCCACACCCAACCGCGGCGCTTGGCGGCGCGCAGCGTGGCGACGCGCATAGCCGAAGAGCTGAACACGCCGCTGGGCGATCTGGTGGGTTATCAGACGCGACTGGAGCAAACCCTATCCGCCGCCACCCAGGTCAAGCTGATGACGGACGGCATTCTGCTGGCGGAAACGGCGGGTGATCGATTTCTCAATCGCTACGAGGCCATCATCCTGGATGAGGCGCACGAGCGCACGCTGAACATCGATTTTCTGCTCGGCTACATCAAGCGCCTGCTGGCACGGCGCGCGGATCTCAAGCTGATCGTCACCTCGGCTACGATCGACCCAGAGCGCTTCGCGCAGTTTTTTGACGGCGCGCCGATCATCAATGTCGAGGGGCGTGGCTATCCAGTCACTCTGCGCTATGCGCCGCTGGATGAGGACACAGAGCAACCAGAGGCGATCGAGCAGGCCGTGCACGAGCTGTGGCGCGAAGGCAGTGGCGACATTCTGGTATTTCTGCCTGGCGAGCGTGATATTCGTGACACGGAGCGCCATCTCACGCGCGCGCTCGAGCATTCCAGATATGCCAGGGCGGAGATCGTGCCATTATACGCGCGCCTCACACGGGTCGCGCAGAACAAGGTGTTCGCGCCCGGTGGTGGGCGGCGCATCGTGCTCGCGACCAATGTGGCGGAAACCTCGCTCACCGTACCCGGCATCCGCTATGTGATCGACACCGGGCTGGCCCGCATCAGCCGCTATGCCAGCAGTGCGCGTGTGCAGCGCCTGCCGATCGAGCCGGTGTCGCAGGCGAGCTGTGACCAGCGCGCCGGGCGCTGCGGCCGGGTGGCGCCGGGCATCTGCATTCGCCTGTTCAGCGAGGAGGACTACGACCAGCGGCCGGCCTTCACCGACCCCGAAATCCAGCGCACGAATCTGGCCAGCGTGCTGCTGACCATGGCCGATTTGCGCCTGGGCGACATCGACCGCTTTCCGTTCATCGATGCGCCGCCGCGGCGCTACATCAAGGACGGGCGCAACCTGTTGACCCAGTTGCAGGCCATGCACGATGGTCGCATCACGGATTTGGGCCGGCGCCTGGCGCGCCTGCCGCTGGATCCGCGCATTGGGCGCATGCTTGTGGCCGGCGACGAACAGGGTGTGCTGCCGGCGATGCGGGTGATTGCCGCCGGCCTCACCATCCAGGATCCGCGCGAGCGCCCGGCTGCGGCCCGGGCAGAGGCGGATGCGGCGCAGGCGCCGTTTGCTGATGCGCGCTCCGATTTCGTCGCGCTGCTGCGCCTGTGGGATGCGTTTGCCGCGATCAAGCGCGAGCAGTCAGGCAACCAGTTGCGCAAATGGTGCCGCGCGCATTTCGTCAATTTCATGCGCATGCGCGAATGGGAGGACCTGGTGCGCCAGCTGCGCCGCATCGGCGCGCAAATCGGCCTGGCGAAGACGCTGACGCGAGGCCGGCTGGCCGACTGCGATTACCAGCGCCTGCACCAGGCCCTGTTGCCGGGCCTGCTGGATCAATTCGGGCGCCTCGATGACAGCGCGCGCACGGAGCAGGGCACGTATCTCGGCGCACGCAATCGCAAGTTCCGCATCTTTCCCGGCTCCGGTGTCGCCGGCAAGACGCCGCGCTGGCTGGTGGCCGGTGAGCTGATCGAAACCAGCCGCCTGTTTGCACACACGGTGGCGGCAATCGAGCCGGCCTGGCTGGAGCGCGCCGCCGCGCACCTGCTCACGCGCGAATATTACGAACCGCACTGGAGCAAGCGCCGCGGCCATACCGCGGCGCGCATGCGGGTGCGCCTGTTCGGCCAGGTGCTGGCCCAAGGGCGGCGAGTGGATTTCGGCCGCATCGATCCGGCCGTGGCACGCGAGATCTTCATCGTGGATGGCCTGGTGCCGGGGCAAGTCATCGACAAGCGCGGCCGAGTGCCGGCTTTCTTGAGACATAACCAGCAGATAATCGAAGACATTGCCGCGCGTGAAGCGCGCTTTCGCCGGCACGATCTGCTCGTAGACGAGCGCTCACAGGCCGATTTCTATGCTGCGCGCCTGCCGTCGGGCGTGCGCGATCGCAAGACGCTGCAGCAATGGCTGCGGGACAACGACGACAAACAGCTGCACTTTACGGAACAGCTCCTGCTGCAGGACAGCGCCACGGCGCTGCCGGAGCGCGCATTCCCCAAGACCCTGTCCATCGGCAATACGCCCTTGCCGCTGACATATCGCTTCGAGCCGGGTGCAGACGACGATGGCGTCACCGTGCGCCTGCCGCTGGCCATGCTCAATCAATTTCCGACGCAGCGCGCGCCCTGGTTGGTGCCGGGGCTGCTGGAAGAGAAGCTGCGCGAATATCTTCGGGCATTGCCGAAAAGATTGCGCCGCTCCGTGGTGCCGGTGCCGGATTTCGCCCGTGCCGCGGCCGAGCGCCTGCCTTTTGCCGAAGGTGATTTGCAGAGTTCGTTGCGGACTGCCCTGCATGCCATGACTGGTGTCGACATCCCGCCCGACAGCTGGGCGCAATTCCGACCGTCGCCGCACCTGCGCATGCGCTTCGCGGTAATCGATGGCAACGGCAAGGAACTCGCCGCGGGCCGCGATTTGTCGAAATTGCAGCAACAGCTGGGCGCGCAGGCGAGCAATATGGTGCAGGAATTGGCGCAGACCGAGGTGCAACAGCGCGGACTCACTGCCTGGCCGGATGTGGATTTGGCCGACTCGGTGGCGCTGGAGCATGGCGGCGTCATGCTGCAGGCGACGCCGGCCTTGGTGGATCGGGGTGAAAGTGTCGATTTGCAGCTGGTTGATGATGCCGCCAGGGCGCACGCGCTGCATCGCCAGGGAGTGATTCGCCTGCTGCGCATCGGCGCGCGCAAACAGGCGCGATTAGTGGCGCGCGATCTGGACGGTTTCAAGCTGCTGGCTGCGCTCAGCCTACCGGAGGCGCCGGCAACTGCGCTGGCTGATGCCGACATCATGACCTCGCTGGCACAGGATGCCGAGCCACCGCTGCTAGCCGACATGCTGCAGGCGATTGTTGCTGCACGCTGCGCTGCGGTGCCGCGCAACGCAGCCGGATTTGATTTGCTGTTGGCCGATATAAAATCAAATATGTTCTCTGACGCCAGCGAATTATGGATAGTGCTTAAACCATCGCTTCAGATTTATAAGGAGCTGCGCAAGCGCCTGCGCGGCAATCTCGCGCCGAACATGCTGCCAGCGGTGAATGACATCAGTGAGCAGCTTGAGCATCTGATTTATGGCGGCTTTATCAGTAACTTGCGGGAACCTTATAAAGCTGTGCAGCATGTACGGCGTTACCTGGAGGCAATCGAATGGCGCCTGCGCAAGTGGGATACGGCCGGGGTTGATGAGGATCGCGAGTGCATGCGCCGCATCGCGCCGTACTGGGCTGCATATAAACAGCGAGCCCAGCAAGTCGCGAAACAGGGCGCGCGCCCGCAGGAACTGCTTGATTTCCGCTGGATGGTGGAGGAGTTTCGCGTACAACTCTTCGCGCAACCATTGGGCACGGCAATCAAGGTTTCGCCACAACGGCTGGATGCGGCGTTGGCACGCCTGGGCTGATCGGCATGCATCGGCAGCGCCGTGTTTGCCTGCGCTTTCTTCCAGACAATCGTTGGAAAAATAGGCTTTCATGTGCAGTGCGAGCTTGCCAGATCCTGAATAATGGTTTCCGCACTTGCTCTTGTAGCCTGCCGATCGCAGCCGTATGATGATGTGGGGCGCGCCACCAACATAATTTCTTCGCTGCATGAACAACTTGAAACTGAAGACCGAAGGGCAGTTGCGCGCCTTCAACCAGTGGCTGGTGGCCTTGCCGCGTACCGTAAAGCGCGAGATGTTGCTAGTGGCGGATGGTGTGATGCTGCCGCTGCTGCTGTATCTGGCTTACGCGATCCGCCTGGGCGTATTGCAGCCCTACATCGGGACCTGGGTGCTGTTCTGGCTGGTGTCCTTGATTACCCTGCCGCTGCTGTATATGGCGGGGTTTTATCGTGCCGTGGTGCGTTTCATTGGCAGCGAAATGGCATGGACGATCCTGGTTTGCACTTCGATTGCCACGCTGGCAATGACGGCGGTCCTTTATATGGCTCGCATCGACAGTGTGCCGCGCTCGGTGCTGATTATCTTCTGGGCGTTGGCCATGTTGTATTTGGGTGGCAGCCGTTTCTTGGCACGACGCTATCTGCTGTGGTCTTTGTATGGCCGGGTTGATCATATTCCGGTTGCCATTTATGGCGCCGGCGATTGCGGTTTGCAACTCGCTTTCGGCCTGCTGCAAACATCGGCTTATGTGCCGTACTTGTTTATAGACGATAATCCGCGACTGCA
>DATGUT010000302.1:0-7317 GCA_035301185.1 Salinisphaeraceae bacterium | reverse complement strand
GCAGCGTGTAGCTGCGCCACAGGTCTCGATCGTATTCTTTTCTCTTGGCCTTTTCTTCAAAATTTTCCTGAGCATTTTTCCGAACGTGGAAATCATTAAGTTTGTGCGAATCCTCGGGTAAATCTCTTTGTGCCAGCCGCGTAACAACGGCTTCAAAACCAAACAAAGAGGCCCGTAAAAAGTCTTCTCGTGCCAAGGCATTCAAGGCCTGCTGGCGTTGTCGAAGGTCCAGGGTTTCGCGTTTGACCCAGCGCAGATCATCCCGCAGTTTCTGCTCGAACAACCGCGCCGGGCCTTGTAGTGGTTTTCGATGTAAACAAGCAAGAGCTCGTTCGGCATGCTCTTTTGCCGATTGACCCTGATGAATGCTTTCCAGAAATGAGGTGTTTTTCAGCTCTTCTGCTAACTTTGGGTGCTCGCTATCAACTAGATTTGCCACAGCGCCATAATCGCCCAGCCACTCCTGACGCTGCAAAGCTGACAACCAGTCGGCAGTTTCCAATAATCCCTTGAGGTTGTGGACAGTGCCGACATCTCTCGACAATGCCCCATACCAAAGTCCATACAGTGTCAGGTCTGACCGTACAGCGCGCAGGTAGAGTGCAGCTGTGAAGGCCAGCATGGGTAGGTGACGAAAGCCATGAGTAACATCGATTGACAGTTTCGTGGCATCCTTCGCTGCCTGGGCCAGCATGCTGATCAGCTGAGTTTGTTCAATCTCTTGCAGGGCCGTGGGAATGATTTGCAGCTGTACATCACAGCCAAGATGCTTAGCCAGACAAGGTGCCAACTGGTCCAGGCGAGTTTGCTGCACATGGCCATTCTCGGCTTCGCTCATTAATTCCATTCGTATGTCTTCAGCACCCTCAATCGGCAGGTCACCCTCGAACAAGTGATCCCACATGCTGCCTGTCGTGCCGAAAATGACCAATCGATCAGCATTTAACCTGCGACGTAACGGAAAGCCAAGATAGGCGGACTGCTGCGCCATGCATTCATTATCAAGATAGTAATCGACTTTCCTGTACTCACCGCCGTCCTTTGGCAAAACACGACCAAGAAAACTGACCAAGCAGTGGCTCATGTATTGTCTCCATTAGGCTTGAGTTGCAGCAAACGCTTCGCCAGGTCTTTTTTCCGACCTTTGTATTTTGGTTTGTTGCGCTTCTTCATGGCATCAGGATCAACCAGGATGCTCTTGTCAAAATGCCGGATCATCTGTTGCTCGACGCGCTGCCACGCCTGCGTGCTCAACTCGCTCGCCTGCAACCCGTCCAGCCATTGTTCCATCCAGTCGATGAAATCCTCGTTGCCAGACCAGCCGCCACGCTGGATTTGCGCCTCGATGGTTGCGGCATCCGGCGGCAAATCCGCCGTTGCCTGTTTGATCCGGGCGGTTTCTTCCGCTTCGGCACGAGCCCTCTCCGCCTGTTCATGCCGCTCTTTTTGTTCTTCCCGATCAATTTCCATTTGGCCATAGCCGACTGCGGTCTTGGCACCAAAGCCAAGCCAGTCGAAGGCATATTCAAACGCATCCTGCAGCAGGGTTTGCCAGCGGTTGCTTGCCGCCAGTTCGGGCGCGAGCAGCGATGTCTTGCAGTCCACGAAGAACTCGAACTGCGCGCCCGGCGGGATGGTGACGAACAGGATCGGGTTCGGTTGGCCGCTGTCGTGCGGGGCCTCGCCGTCGCGATAATAATGGGTTTGGTGCGGGGTCATGACGTCCGGCGCCAGTGATTCAGCCGTGCGTGGCAGCACCGGGAAGGCATCCCAGAAAATGAGCGCGCCGCGTTTGCCGTCGTCCCCCGTGCTATTGCCGAACAGTTCCGCGATGGGATCTGCGGTTTCGGTCTGTTGCCATTGCGGATCGCCGTCCTGCTGCAATTCGCGTGCGGCCTGGCGCAGCACGCCCTTGATGCCGCTGCCAGGCAGGTACGGCAGGCCGTAGGGGCTCAAGAAGGCAAAGCCGTTTTCCAGCGGATGTTCCATGCCCAGCCCGGTGGTCAATGGCGCAACGCTTTTGGCGGGCAGGCGCCAGACGTGATCGCCAGCCAGCCGCTCCTGGCGCTCGGCCAGAGCAGCCATGGTGGCCTTGTCGTTGTTGCCCAGCTTGAGCGCGCGGGTCAGCGATTCGGCCTTGGCTTTCTGCAGTTCCAGGCCGCCACTGCGTGTGCGCTGCCAGAATTGCAGATACAGGTAAAAGCGATGGCCCGGCGCGGCCGACTCGAAGTCCTGGCCGAGATAGCCGGGGACTGCTGCAATAGTGTTCGACATGATAACCCTCTACACGCTCGGCGATGCCGTGTTTTTTTCCACGGCGGGCGCAATCTGGCGCAGCCAGCGCAGCCAGGCCATGGCTTCGGCGGTGATGTGCTGGAATCGCTGCGGATCGGTGTCTTCAATCAGCGCCTGGGCGAATGCATCGAAGCTGTTGCCCGGCAGGTCGTTGAAGCGGCTGGCCAACCACTGACGCAGATGCTGTTCGAGTTCGCCATGCTGCTTGTTGCCTTTGTTGCCTTTGGCGTACAAATGCGCCATGACCTGAATCAGGCCGCTGTTCATGATCAGCGCCGGGACACCCTTCGCCAGATTGACGTAGTCGTTGCCGGCCGTTTGCGCCCGCGCACAGCGCCAGGCAAAAGCCGCGCGTTGCTGCTCCAGGGTCATGGCTTGCTGTTTTCCCATGGCTTTTAGCCTCCCTGCACGAGATTGAAGGACACCATGCCGCGCCCGGTGGTGGCATCGCCGCCGAGTTGGATGACATTGCCATGCAAGGCCGTGCTGATCTGCCCCATCACTTGGTCGGCCTGCATGGCGTCGTCACGGCCGCTGCGCTCGCGCGAGGCCATGACCGGCGCGATGAGCAGCGATTCCGGCGGCAGATTCTCGGTGTAGAACAAGCCGCCCGAGTCCGCGGCGCCAGTTTTTTCGTTGATGCGCACATGCGGCTCGACCAGCGTGGCGTTGTTCACGAAGTAATCGAAATCGGTGTCCGAGAGCAGCACCAAGTGGTCGCGCAGCTTGTTGCGGAAATACTCGGGAGTATGATTTGCATTCAGTGCATGCTCGGCCAGCCAGCCGGCAACGGTGGCCAGCTCGGCACTCGGGTCGGCCTGGTATTGGAACACCTCCAGATCGAGTTTGCCGTCACGGGTAAGCGCGTCCCCGGCCTGCGGGGTGATTCGGCAATGGCCGTCCGCGACCGGTATCGCGGGCCACTGTGCATCGCGGCCGGTCATGGCCAGCAGCCGCGCTGCCCGAGCCAGCGCCTGCGGGCAGGTGGCGTAAACAAAGCCTTGGCGCAGGCTGCGCACCGGGAAGGCAACGAGCTGTGCATCGCCAAAGCTGATGGCGCCGGCGTGCAGGTTATCTGCGCCGGACTCGGGGCCGAACAGACGCTCGCGCTTGTCGGCGGCCTCCGGCACCAGGCTGGCAAAAGCGTGCCGCGCCGCGCCCTTGATGCCGGAGCCGGCAAAACTGGGATGGCGGGTGTGGCATTCGCGCTGGATCGGATTATCCACTAATCCCGTGGCGGTGCCAGCACCCATATGCACGGGGCTGACACAGTACAGAAATGCGGTGGCTTGTTTTTCGTACATGGTTGCTTCCTTCAAGCGTTGGCGATGACGACGCGGTTGAAACCTTCGGCGCGTCGTTGCCGGTTGCAATTATCAAGGGTGAGATTCCACAGGCCGGTTTTGGAAAGCTTTCGCAGCGCGTCGATATCGCCGGAAAAGCCTTCGAACCAGTACACGGAACCGGTTGGTGCACAGCGCAGCGCAGTTTTGGGCTCGTGTTTGTGCAAGTCCCAGCCGCTGACGACCTGGTGGCGCGGCACGGCCTGGCTGAGCAGTTGCGCGCTCATGCCCGCGGCCTGCCATTGGCCGTCGCCATCCACGCCGGGCAGATTATTCCCTTGCGGAAAGATGCCGGGGCTGGTGAGGATGAGGCGAAAGCGCCCGCTGTCCTGGATGGCCTGCCAATCGGGTTCGGGCCGTGCCAGTTCGTCGATTGTATTGATGCTGGCACCACGGCCATCGCCACCCAGGCGCAGCAGGCCATTTTTTGGCAGCGCGTCGCCCGCGCCATGCACGGTGATGCAAAAGCCGGTGTTCGCGTTCATGGCAATGGCATCGGAAGTGTAGAGCTTGCCCTCGGCGGCGCTGCGCTGTTGTGCATCGAGCGCAATGCCCAGGCGGGTTTCGGTTTTCCAGAGATCGCCGGCGGCGATGAGGTGTTTCTGGGCATCCAGCGCCTGCCCGCGCAAATGGGCTTGCCAGCCGGCCCAATTCAGCCATTGATCGGTAACCGGCTTGGCGGCCTTGGACATACGCAGAATCGGCAGTTGCCGGCTAACGGCGCTGGTGGCCAGGCCTTCGGGCAGGGGCTGCGGCTTGAGGCGATGGATTGTGTAGTTGCCGGGCTCTCCGGTAACCACAACATCGGCGGGCAATGGGCGGCAGGCGTGCACCTGGCCATTGTTGTTTACCGCCAGGGTCACTTCGCCCAGCATGAAGTCGCCGGGGTGTTCCGGCGTGCCGAGGATGCTGTCCAGCGGTGCCGGCAAAGCGCCCTGCTTGAGATCGTCAATGCTGGCACCGCTGTCGGCCACCATGCGGCTGCGCAAGGCGCCGGCAAATACCGACGGCCACGGCGGCATGAGCGAGCGCGAAGAATCCCCCGCACTGCCGAACAGATGGTTGTCGCGTAGGAACAGAATGTCCAGCGGCTGGATGAAGCAGTGTTGGTTGCTGGTATTGCTCATGCAAGGCTCCGGCTTTCGCGCGCCAGGAATTCGGCGGTGGACAGGAAGTTTTCCAGCAGCTTGGCGTCGGCCGTGGCCGTTTCCGCACGGCACAGCCGGGCCAGGCGCCGGGAGTGGACGGGCTGGCCCTCGTTTTCCAGGCCCTGGCGCTCGAACTGGTGGTGCAGCATGGCTTCGAGCATGGCGCGGTAGGCGTCTTGCCCACCGACCGAGTCGGGCTCCGGCAGGTCGGACAGCCAGGCATAGACGTTGTAGGCGGCGCGCCGCGACACGCCCTGCTCCCGCATGGCCTGGCTGAGCTCGCGCAATACCTGCAGGTTGCCCGGCTGCAACGCTGCCTGTTCATCATTGGCTTGGTGCCAGTGCATGGTGAGGGTGACGTCGCCACCGCCGCGCTTGATGGTCTGGATGGAAAAGGCATTGCGCCCGCCTTCCTGTTTGGCGCGCTGTTCGGCCGCGCGCAGCGCCCGCAACACGCCACCCAGCGGTGCCTGGTGATGAGCGATGACCGCACCAATCGATGCCGTGGCGGTTGCGCCCATGGTCAAATACAGCCGCCCGCGATGCTGGACATAGCCCTTGCGCAAGCGCAAGTGATTGCGCTGGTCTTCGTCTTCACCGGCCACAGCGCTGCCGGAATAGGCATCGCGCAGCCGAGCCATGACGCTCGGCAGTTCCGCCACCGGCACCATGGCGAGCAAGTCGTCGCCGCCGGCATAGAGCACGCGGCCCATGTGTTCTTCTTCCACGACGGCGCGGGCGATGGTGGCGGAGAAGTCGCCCAGCGCGCCGGAGATGGCCAAATGCCGGTTGGGCGAGAGCGCGCGCCTGGATTGCAGGTAAGCCGCCAGCGGCGGGTTGTCCCCGAACCGATCACGCAGGCTGTTGCGAATGCTGGGATGAAACGATTGCAGATAAGTGATTGCCTTGTCCGGCTCGCCGGACAGCCACTGGCCCATGTGATCGCCATCCATGAGGATCAGGGCGTAGTAGGTTTCCGGCTTGACCTCGAACAAACGGTTGATCCGGGCCCGTTTGGCCTCTGTTTTGGTTTTGTCGCCCTCGTCCCTGCCGTCCAGCCAGGCCGGTATGCGGGCAATCAGGTCCCGGTTCGGATGGTCCTGCAACTCCCTGGCCAGTTTGTAAGGCAGCGCGACGCGCTCGCAGGCGCCAATTTCTGCCTGCAGGTCGTCGTCCAGATTGAGTGGTTGCTGGCCGAGACGTTGCAACGGCGCGGCCAGCGCCATGGTGTGGGTGGACACCACGAAGCGGTTGGGTTTGTCGTCCAGCACCTGGGCAATTTCTTCCACGAAAAACGTCGGCCACAGACGCTTGAGCGTGGCCAGCGCGCCCAAATGTTCACCTTTTTTGGCCCACGACGGTTTCGCCTGCGCCAGCCCGGCCCAGAGCGTGTCGGTACGCTGGCCTGGCGGCAGCATGAATTCTTCGGGGTCGTCCGTCAGCCACTCGGCGGTGCCGGTCAGCGAGCAGCGGTATCCCTTCTGTGGCATCGCCTTGAAACCGCGATGGGCCTTGGCTGCGGCCTGGGCGCGGTCGGCCAGCTCGTGGATGGCCGGATACAGTACACCCGGGTTGGGCTGGTAGAAGCGCGCACCCTCGACTTCGATTTCCTTGTTGAGCAGCTGCCACGCATCGCTGCCCAGAAAACCGGGTGCGCCGTGTCCTTCCGGGAAAAATGGCGCAAGGCAGCGCGCCAATGCACCGGCATCGCCCACAATCTGGCGCTGGCTGTCCTTGAAGCCGATGACACTGTTGTAAGGCGCAATACTCCAGTGCACTTCGGGGAAGCCGGCGAGCTGTTCATCAATCTGCATGGCACCGTGACTGGCGTCGATACGACCCGCGGCGGCCAGCACTTGCTCGAACGCCGCGCGCGCCTTGTGATGGGTCCAGCCGCGTACTGTAGTTTCGATCTGCCTGGCCAGAGCCTGGGCACGCTGCGCGGGGACCACGGCCAGAAACCGATTCGGCAGCGAGGCGGAGAACAGCGGGTTCGCGTCCGTGGTGGCATGTTTTTTCCAGGGCTGGCCTTCGAACAGCTCCGCCGGCAGGCCGCATTCATCCATCAACCATAGATCCACCAGCGCCGTGCCGCGCAGGCGCGGGAACAAAACAGCTTCCGGCCCGAGTTCGTCGGCCACCACTTTCATCGCCTGCCAGGCCATGGTGGACAGCAAGTGGGAGCCGGCCCACAGGTCGGACACAGTACGTGCCGCGGCGATGAATTCCTGCACTGGGCCAAGACTGACGGACAGCAGTGCGCATTCGCCGTTGTCATCGGCGGCAAAGGCGCCCGCGAATGCAGCGGTCAGATCCAGATGATCCCAAATGCTGTGGTCGGGCACCCGAGTGTCGGCCGGCAGCAGTCGCCAGAGTTCGCCGAGCTGTGATGAATCCAGCTCCTTGTGCAATTCGGGGCCGAAGCGCCACAAGGCCAGCGCCGCGCGGCGCCGCTGTGCCGCTGTTTCGTGCCCCGTTTGATCCAGCAGGTTGCCGAAATGGTTGAGGCTGGTTTCCTTGATTGCATCGAT
>DATGUT010000301.1:0-7590 GCA_035301185.1 Salinisphaeraceae bacterium | reverse complement strand
AAGATGGTGCTGCTATCTTCCTGCGGCACCATTTCCTTGACGTACAAATGCGTGGCGAAAGGGGCGGAATAGGTTTTCTCGCCATAAGTACGCAGCGGCGTGACCAGTGCATCAAAGGCGCTGATCACCTCCGGACCGTAGCGCACCACTTCGCCCGCAGCATTGGTCACGGGCGGCTGGTAATGGATCGAATCGAGCAGCGCAATGACCACGAAGGCCAGCAGAATAATCGCCGTGGCCGCGCCCATCGGCCGGGCGAACACGCGCCGCCAAGTCTCTCGCAGGCGCGCGCTGCGCACGGTGTAACCAACATACAGCAGCACCGCCGCTAGCAGCAGATAAAACAGCACGTCGGTAATGAGCAGCGTCCACATGCTCAGCCACCTGGGCGCAGCGGTTCGCGTCGATGTGTGCGCCAGCGAATGTGCATGTCAGCTCAAGCGCACCCTGGGATCGACCAGCGTATAGGAAACATCAGTCAGCAGCAGGCCCACGATATACAGCAGCGCGCCGAGGAACACCATGGCGCGCACGATGGCGAAATCCTGCGATTGAATGGCGTGGATGGTGTAGGCACCAAGCCCGGGAATGCCGAAGAAGGACTCCATGATGAGGCTGCCCATGAACAGCAGCGGCAGCAGCACCACGACCCCGGTCAGAATGGGCAGCAAGCCGTTCTGCAGCGTATGGCGGAACAGTACGCTGAACTCGGACAGGCCCTTGGCGCGCGCGGTGCGCACATAGTCCTTGCCGAACTCTTCCAGGAAAATGGTCCGGTACCAGCGCGTGCTGGCACCAATGCCGCTGATCACGCCAAGCGCGACCGGCAACACCAGGAACTTGATGGCATCCAGACCACCGGCAAAACCCGAAATCGGCACCAGATGAGCGATGATGGCAAAGAAATACTGCCCGGCAATGATATAGAACAGCGCCGAAATCGACATCAGCACCACGCAGGCGGCCTGCCCCCAGCCATCCAGATAAGTCGAGCGCAACATCACCAGCAGCAGGGCGAAGGTGATGTTCAGCAGCAATCCGATCACCAGCGTCGGCACCGCCAGCGCCAGGCTCGGGCCCATGCGCGTGACGATGGCGTGGCCGATGTTGTGGCCGGAGTCCGAGCGGCCGAACTGGAACCAGAGCACGCTGAGGGATTTTTGAAAGAAAATGGTATCAGTCAGGCTCTCGACACCTTCGCGTTCCGCGTTATACAGCATGGGCCGGTCATAGCCGTGGGCGCTGATCCAGTTCTGGATTTCGACCTGAGACACGCGCTTCGCCCCCAAATGCATGCGCGCAATGTCCGCAGGCGAATTGACGCCAAAAAACAGGGCGAACGTAATCAGATTCACACCGATCAAAACCGGCAATGCATACAGCGTACGGCGAACGATATAAGCAAACATGGCGCTGTATTATGCAGCCGTAGTCTGCGCCAGCAGGTCGCCGACCCGCACCATTCCGGGCACGGCAACAGCTGCGTAAACACCGGCACAAGGGCGCTTGCGTGAATCGTCGATGACCAAGCCGTTGTGGCGGCGAATAGTCTGCAGGATGCTTGGATCCAGTGCCAGCCCGTCCTGGGCCAGCGTGACCATGACACAACGGGGATCATGGTGCGTGACTGTGAGGCGCGCGCTGCGACCCAGCATGAAGTCATGTCCAAGCCAGTCGTTTTCAACAAAGCCGCTGCCTTCGGTGGCGATGATAACATTCATGCGAAACCGGCGCGCATCGAATTGGCTGTCGGGCTGCAACTCCTGCAGTCGCGCCAGGGTCGAGGTCGTCAGCATCGACATGGGCTGTGCGTCACGCAGGGCTCCTGAGGCCGCCTTGCCCGGCATTTCCGAACGAGCGCTGGCCATCGAGTAGTGCTTGTAAGTGTAAATGCCTGCCGGCGCCGGCACCAGGCGCAGTTCTCGCTCAAAGTAGTCCGAGAGGATCTGATCAGTGGCAGCGTCATCGCTGCGCACACGCCTGCCATCGGGCAATCGTATGGCCACCGGCGGCAGCGTGCCGCCTGCTTGCGGCGACGCGACAAAGGCTGCATGGCAACGCATCAAATCCGGAAACAATCGCAGCTTTTTGGCGCTCGCAATCGTGCCGGTGGCAACATCCAGCAGGCCATAGGCGCGATCGCCAGACAGGCCATTCCCGCTGATTGCCGCCTCCTGCAGGGATTCGCCCTGCATGGATTTTACAGGAAACCGCCAGATCTCCTGGATCGACCCGCTTGCTCGTGTCACGGCTGCTCCAAATCATGATCCAAGGCAGAGGCCGCCGTAATCCCGCTGTTTGCTGGATTGGTTTGCCAACGATTGTACAGGCGCCTCTGCAGGTCCGAAGCTTGTGCAAGAAAGGTTATGTCAGCCGCCGTGCGCCCATGCACCGGCAATAGCATCATCAGGCGTTGCATTTTTGCGTCCCGCATTGTTGCCCTGGTACTCCTGTCATTCGTGAACCTGCATCATAACTGCTTTGAGCTGCATCAGCGCCGCCCCGAGCGCCGCTCGCGCTGGCGATAGCTGAACACCGCCGGCGCGATCAGTACCATCAGCACGCCGGCGCCAGCCGCCAGCGGCCACAGCAGCGGCTGATTCCAGGCCTTGCGGCGGCGGCTGCGCTCGGCCGGATCGAGTTGCAGATACTTGATCGTGTTGTTCGCCATCATGTTGGTATGGCGATTCTGCAGCCAGGCATGATTAAGCGAATAGTCCTTGGGATTGAACCCCCACACCCAGGGCGCGTCACGGCGCAGAATCTGCACCATGCGCTTGATCATGGCCTCGCGCTCGGGGCCCTCGGGCAGCGTGCGCATCTTCTCGTACAGCGCGTCGAAGGCCTCGTTGTGATAATTCGAGGTGTTGGCGCCGCCATGCTTTTCCTTGCCGTTGGGACCGTACAGCAGGAACAGGAAATTCTCCGGATCCGGATAATCCGCGATCCAGCCCAGGAAAAACATCTGGATATTGCCGGTGGCCATTTTCTGCTGCAGGCGATTGAAGGTGGTGCTGCGGATCACCAGGCGGATGTTGATGCGCGCCAACTGCTTGCGATACCAGGCAAGCTGTGCCCCGGCGCCGGGACTGGTGCCGGTGGTATCCAGATAAATCGTGAGCTGCTTGCCGGTTTCCGGATCGATACCGCCGGGGTAGCCTGCCTCGGCCAGCAATTGGCGCGCATCTTCAATCGGGCGCCGCACAGGCTCACCATCAACCCAGTTGAATACATATTGGTTATAGTTGTCGGCGCCAGTCTGGTGGCCGGCAATCAGCGGCGGAATCGGTCCCTGTGCCGGCACGCCGCGGCCGTTGAGAAAAATATCAATGAACTCCTCGAAGTCAAAGGCAATGGAAATGGCCCGGCGCAGCTTGCGTGCCTGCTCGTCGTAGCCACCCACCACGTCGTCAAGCATGTTGAAGCCCATGTAGAACACGCTCGGCGCGATGGCGGTGTGCAGCTCGATGCCGCGTTCCTTCATGTCCTCGGTCAACCGCGCCTGGCCACTGCCGGAAAAGCTGATGACCTGGTCGAAGCTCTCGGCGCTGATGCCGGATATGTCGTAATAGCCCTGCATGAACTTGTTCCAGTAGGGAATGCTTTCCTGTTCCAGGCTATAGACGATCTTGTCGATGAATGGCAGCGGCTTGCCGGCGGCCTGCAGCAGTCCGGCCTCTTTTGCTGCCTCGCTGGCACGGGTGGGATAGGTTTCACCGTGAAACTCTGGATTGGCTTCAAGCACAATTTTCCTGTTGGGTCGGTTGACCGTCATCATGTACGGCCCCGTGCCCACCGGAAATGTGTCAATGGTGATGTTGCGATCAATCAGCTCCGGCTGATTATAGAAGCGCAGCGCCTCCACCGGCATGGGCGCGAAGAATGGCATCGCCAGCCAATAACGCAGCTGCGGATAGTTGTCGGTGAGAATAATGCGGTAAGTGTAGCGATCCACCACCTCCACCCCGGCCAGATTGATCTCGTTCAAGTCAAGAAACGCATTGGCGCCCTGCTCCGCCTGCAGCTGCGCGCGTGTCGCTCGCACCGCCTCACTGAATTCGTGGAAACCCTTGATGTGTTCACCCATGACGCTGAACAATGGCGAAGTCACCGCTGGGTCTGCCAGGCGCTTGATGGCATAGGCATAATCGTGAGCAGTCAGCTCGCGCGTGGCAAGCTTGGCAAAATCCATGGGCGAGTCGATGCCGCCCATGTCCGCCTCGTCGAGATCGAAATACAGCGGCTCACCCGCATCATCGCGGGCAAAAGCAGGATGCGGCTGGTAGCGAATGCCGGGCTGGATGTGGATCGTCCATACGCTTTTCGCCACTTTGCTGCTGTCGGCGTCCTCGGGCAGCAAGTTGTCTTGGGCATCGAACAACCGCGGCTGCGGCACCTCGGTGGCGGTCAGCGGCACCAGCTCATAAGGTTGCAAAAGATAATGATATTGCAGCGGCGGTTCGTAGATCTGGCCGGTATAGCGGATTTCATTGGCCGAATAGGAGCGCGCCGGATCGAGATGATTCGGAATCGCCGAATACCCCAGAAACAGCGTATTTGCGCCGACCTCCGCATCCGGATACGGATTGTTCCAGACCTGGCCACAGCCGGATAACAGCAGCAGGCACAGACAAGCAAGCCAGCCGCGAATACACAGGCGAGAGCGCCGGTGCTGCCATCTTGTGTCTGAATAGCACGCGCAAGTCATCTCGAATAGGCTAGCGCTGAGCCTTTCCACTCGACATCGGCATGGTGGCTCCTCACTATGATACCTGCCAAAAAGAAGGCTTATTGTGCCATTATTCAAGCCCATTGGGCTGGCACGAGCCCGCCACAATAGAAGCGGATGCGACCAACGCATATGAGACCCTGGCTTTGTTTCCAGCTGGTATGCCAGCGGCACATCAAAGCCCAGCTACACAGGTTTCGATGCAGAGCAATTACAACGCAGGACCTCTCATTGTCTTGAATGTCAACGCGTGTTGACAAATCTTTGCGCCAGCGCTTCCGACCCCCTCGCCATCAGCGTGACATCGGCCCCGACCAGCACGAATGATGCGCCGGCGGCGGCGTACTCGTCGGCCCGTTCCGGGTTGAACGCGTTGACCGCGACGAACCTGCCGGCTTCCCGAACGCGGGCAAAGGTACGCTTGACGGCGGCCACCACCTCGGGATGTTCCTGCTGGCCGAGATGACCCATGGACGCGGCCAGGTCGCTGGGGCCGACGAACACGCCGTCGATGCCCTCTGTGGCGGCGATGGCCGCGGCGTTTTCGACTCCCTCGCCGGTTTCGACCTGCACGAACACGCTGACGTGGCGCGCCGCCTCGACCAGGTAATCGGGCACTCGGTTCCAGCGCGCCGAGCGCGCCAGCGCGCTGCCCACGCCGCGCACGCCGTTGGGCGGGTATTGGACGGCGCGGGCCACGGCCTGGGCTTGATCTGGCGTCGAGACCATGGGCACGAGCAGGTTTTGCGCGCCGAGATCCAGCACCTGCTTGATGATGGTGGTTTCGCCGGCCGGCACGCGCACGATCGGCGTGATCGGATAGGCGGCGACGGCCTGCAGCTGGGCCAGTACCGACGGCAGGCCGTTGGGGCCGTGTTCCATGTCGATGAGCAGGCAGTCGAGACTGGAGCCGGCCATGATTTCCGCAGTCACTGCGGAGCCGGTGCAGGCCCAGCCGCCGAACAGCGTGCGCTCGGCCTGCTGCAGCACGTCGCGCAGGGTGGGTTTCAGATGAAGCGGCATGAGATCACCCCCATGTTGCCGTAGTCGGCCAGCACTGTTTCATTCGGATAAACCCACATGGGCTTGGTGAACGAGCCGGCCAGGATGATGTCGCCTTTCTCCAGGCGATCCTCGTGCTGGGCCAGCTTGTTCGCCAGCCACACGACACCCATCGCCGGGTGGTTGAGCACGGCGGCGGCGACGCCGGAGTCCTCGATGGTTTCGTTGCGATACAACAGCGCCGAAATCCAGCGCAGGTCCACGGCATCGGGTGCGGTTGGGTTGCCGCCGTGAATCATGGCGCCCATGGCGGCGTTGTCGCTGATGGTGTCGACGATGGTGCGGCCTTCCATCTCGATGCGGCTGGAGAGGATTTCCAGCGCCGGGACGATGTATTCGGTGGCGCGCAGCACGTCGAAGATGCTGGCATCCGGGCCTTCCAGGCTGCTGCCGAGCACGAACGCCAGCTCCACTTCGATGCGCACGCCGGTGAACTGGGCGTGCTCGATCAGCGCACCGTTTTCGTACACCATGTCGGCGAAAATGGCGCCGTAATCGGGCTCGGTGATGCCGGTCGCCTGCTGCATGACCTTCGAGGTCAGGCCGATCTTGCGCCCGACCAGGCGGCGCCCGGCTTCGATGCCGCGCCGGCGCCATTCGTTTTGCACCGCGTAGGCGTCTTCGATGGTCATGTCCGGATGGCGGCGGGTCAGTAGCGGGACTTTCTGGCCCGTGCGTTCCGCCTCGGCCAGTTCATCGGCGATGGCGACAATGGTTTCTTGCGAGAGCATGGCTTGGTTACTCCGAATCAGGGCTCGCGGCCCAGCTTGTATTCGCCCTTCTTCCAGTCGGGCATGTCCTCGTCATCCTTGCGCGTATAGGAAAAGCCGTCGGCGCCGATGGTGACATCGATTTCGCGGCTTTCCTCGCGCTCGTGGATGGGTTGCAGCTTGCCGTCGAGATCCAGCACCGGGGTGAACTCGGTGTACCAGCTGGGCACGACCGGATTGCCCCAGAAGTCGCGCCGCTGGTTGTCGTGCACGTCCCAGTTGACGAGGGGGTTGTCCGGATCGCCGGTGTAGTAGTCCTGCGTGTAGACCTCCACGCGGTGGCCGTCGGGATCGCGCATGTACAGGTAAAACGCGTTGGAGACGCCGTGGCGGCCGGGGCCGCGCTCGATGCGATCGGACAGGCGCAACGCGCCGAGCTTGTCGCAGATGGCGAGGATGTTGTGCTTTTCGTGGGTGGCGAATGCCAGATGATGCAGGTGCGGGCCGTTGCCGCCGGTCATGGCCGTGTCGTGCACGGTGGGCTTGCGCCGCATCCAGGCGGCATACACCGTGCCTTGGTCATCGCTGATCTGCTCGGTGGTGCGAAAGCCGAGCGCGGTCATGTACTCGACCGCCTTCGGCACGTCCGGGGTCACTTGGTTGAAGTGATCGAGGCGCACGAGCGCGCCCGGTGAGTGCAGATCATAGCGCCAGGCGAGGCGCTCGACGTGCGCGGCCTCGAAAAAGAACTCATACGGAAAACCGAGCGGATCCTCGACCCGCACCGAGTCGCCGATGCCCTTGACGAAGCCCTCCGCGCGGCGCTCGACACGGCAGCCGAGTTCCCGGTAAAACGTTTCGGCGCGATCCAGCTCCGCATTGCTGCGCACGCGAAAGCCGAATGCCGCCGTGGCGGCGACCGGGCCCTGGCGCAAAACGAGGTTGTGGTGGATGAACTCGTCGAACGTGCGCAAATAGATTGCGCGCTCGTCTTCCTCGGTGACGACGAGACCCAGCACGTCGACATAGAAATGGCGCGAGGCTTTGAGATCGGTCACCTGCAACTCGATGCAGGCACAGCGCAGGATG
>DATGUT010000300.1:0-3785 GCA_035301185.1 Salinisphaeraceae bacterium | reverse complement strand
CCATTGCCCATGCCGCCGGGGTCGATATCGGCATCGATGATTTCGAGACCATCCGCGGTCGCGTGCCGGTATTCTGCGATCTCAAGCCGTCCGGGCGCTATGTGGTCACCGAACTGCACCAGGCCGGCGGCATTCCGCGGGTCATGAAGATGCTGCTCAATGCCGGCCTGTTGCACGGCGACTGCAAAACGATTACCGGCGCGACCATTGCCGAGGTGCTGGCGGATGTGCCGGATGTGCCGCCGAGCGGCCAGGATGTGATCCTGCCGTTCGACCAGCCGTTGTACGCAACCGGTCACCTGGCCATCCTCAAGGGCAACCTGGCCGAGGAAGGCGCCGTGGCCAAGATCAGCGGCATCAAGGAGCCATCGATCACCGGCCCGGCGCGCGTGTTCGAATCGGAAGAGGACGCCATGGCCGCGATCCTCGACGAGCGGGTCGGCGCCGGCGATGTCGTCGTCATCCGCTACGAAGGGCCGAAGGGCGGCCCCGGCATGCGCGAAATGCTGTCACCGACCTCCGCCATCGTCGGCCGCGGCCTGAGCGACAAGGTGGGCCTCATCACCGACGGCCGCTTCTCCGGCGGCACCTATGGCATGGTGGTCGGCCACGTCGCGCCAGAAGCCGCTGTTGGCGGCACCATCGCGTTGGTCGAGGAAGGCGACTCGATCACCATCGACGCCCACCAGCGCCTGCTGCAACTGAACGTGGATGATGCGGAAATCGCGCGGCGGCGGGCCGCCTGGCAGGCTCCGGAGTCGCCAGTGCGACGCGGCGTGCTGGCGAAATATGCGCGCCTGGTGAGCAGCGCCAGCCTCGGCGCCGTGACCGACGCCGATATTTGAAACCGGGCCACGCCTGCCAGTGGCGGTGCTTGGCGCATCGGTGCTGGCGCCGCTTCGCATATTGCCATTGATGCATACGGATACGCGCATTCATGCCCGCTCCGGCGCGTACTGACAGCGCCCCGACGCCGTTTGTCGTCGCGATGGCCGGCTTGGTGGCGCTGGCGGTGGCAATGGGCATTGGCCGCTTTGCGTTCACGCCGATCATGCCGATGATGGAGGCTGATGCGGGGCTGACGCTGCGCGCCGCCGGCTGGCTGGCGGCGGTCAATTATCTGGGCTATTTCCTGGGTGCGCTGTGCGCGGTCCGCGTGCCGCTGCACTGGGCCATCCGCGGTGGTCTGCTGTTGATCGCCACGGTAACTTTTGCCATGGGCGAAACGCATGTGTTCGCGCTGCAGCTGGTGCTGCGGTTGCTGGCTGGCATTGCCAGCGCCTGGGTGCTGGTGCACGTGTCGGCCTGGGCCTTGCACTGGCTGCTGGCCTGGAGGCGCTCGCAGGCCAGCGGCATTGTCTATGCTGGTGTTGGTGTTGGCATTGCGGTGGCTGGCCTGTTGAGCATGGCCGCGATGTTGGCGCAATTGCACTCCGATCGGGCATGGCAGTTGTTGGGGCTGTTGTCGCTGTTCGCCACTTTACTGTTGTGGCGGGCCTTTCGGGTGGATGATTCGACAACTGGCAAGCAGGCCGCCGAGGACACTGGCGTGCCAGCCCGCATTCGCTGGGACGCCGATAAATGGCGCCTGCTGATTTGTTATGGCGTGTTCGGCATCGGCTATATCATTCCGGCAACTTATCTGCCCGATATGGCACACCGCTATATCGACAACCCCCTGGTATTTGGCTTGGCGTGGCCCGTGTTCGGGCTGGCGGCGGCGCTGTCCACCTGGCTTGCGTCGCGCTGGATGACGCGCGTTGACGGCCGCAGGTTGTGGGCGCTTTGCTACGTCTTGATGGCCACTGGTGTGGCACTGCCGGCCTTCTGGACTTCCCTGGTGGCAATCATGCTGGCGGCGCTGCTGGTGGGCGGCACCTTCATGGTGGTGACCATGCTTGGTCTGCGCGAAGCGCGCCTTGCCGTCGGAGCCGAAGCGACCGCGTTCATTGCTCTGATGACGGCGGCGTTTGCGATCGGCCAGATTCTGGGGCCGCTGCTGGTCAGCGCCGTGCTGCACTGGGCATACGGCTTTGCCGGCGCCTTGCTCGGTGTGGCTGCGGCACTGCTGCTGGCCGGGGTGTCGTTGTGGCGATCAGCGGCCATGGCTGCCTGATTGTGCCCCAGGAGCCAATGCCCCGGCTGCGAGCCGCTACCTGCGACGCGCGGAAGTCTCGTCCTCCTGCTCACTCAGCTTGCGGATGACGCGCGACAGGCCGCGTATCGCGGTGGGGCCGGCCGTGCGAATCAGCATGTGGCGCAGGCTCGCGCTGGCCGACAAGGCGGTTCCGGTCAGCAGAGCGGCAACAATCGCCGCATCCGTGTGGTTGCGCAGCCAGCCGGCTGCGCGCGGGCCCACCACGGCTTCCAGCGGTTCCTGTTCCGTTGGTGTCGTCGGCGGCGCTGTGCGCCTTTCCTTGGCGGGCGCGCGCAAGGCTGTCAGGTAAAGCAGCAGGACCAGCAGGAAACATAGCACCAGCAGACCGACTCCCGTCAGCAGTGCTGCTATGGGCGGGCCCAGCGCAATCGCCATGCTCATGTAGGCGGCCATCGCCAGGAACAGGATGCCGGCAAAAAACAACAGCATCGTCAGCCACACGAACACATTGAGGCTCAGCAGCAGCGAAATGCCGCGTGCTGCCTTGGTTTGTATGCTCATATGGCGCGCGTATCAGCGGCTGAAGATTTTGCCCAGCAGCAGACCTATGCCGAAGGCGGTGACAATGCTGGTGATGGGACGCGATTCGATTTCGCCGGTCCAGTCCTTGACCTGACTGCGGGCCGAGTCCAGGCCAGCGTGCAACTGTTCGTTGGAACGCTGCTTGATGGTGTCGCTGAGCGCGGAAATATCCTTGCGCAGTTGTTCCACGTCCTTGCGCAGAGCATCGGTTTCCGGTGTGTTCGCAGCCATGCTTGGCCTCCTGTGATTAGTGTTGTGTTCAGCCTGTTTATCAGGATACACAAAGTTCGCCGGCTATGCCTATAAGTGATTGTCCCTATTTTCAATCCGCGCATAGATTGAAGAAGCGGAGTGCGTTGGCCGTTGTGTGGGCGGCCAGTTCATGTCTGTCCTGTTGCCGCGCCGTCGCCAGGGTTGCGAGCACGTAAGGCAGGTTGGCCGGTTCGTTGCGTCGGATTTTGGGGCGCGGGCGGATCGTGCGCGGCAGGAGATAGGGGCTGTCGGTTTCGATCATCAAACGCTCGTCGGGGATGCGCGCGACGATGTCATGCAAATGCTGGCCACGGCGCTCGTCGCAGATCCAGCCGGTGATGCCGATGTATAAATCCAGCGCCAGGTAATCGTCCAGTTCAGCGGCGGTGCCGGTAAAACAGTGCACCACGGCCGCCGGCAGATCAGGCAGATGCTCTTGCAATATGGGCAGGAAATCCGCGTGTGCGTCGCGCTGATGCAGAAACACCGGCATGCGGGTGTCGCAGGCAATGGTCAGCTGCGCGGCGAAAGCCTGCTGCTGCGCGCGCCGATCAGCGAAATTGCGGAAATAATCCAGCCCGGTTTCGCCCAGCGCGCGACAGCCCGGCTGCTGCGCATGAGTGCGCATGAGCGCCGCCATTTGCGGGCTCCAGTCCTCGGCATGATGCGGATGCAAGCCGGCGGTGGCGAACAGTTTTCCCGGCGCCGCGGCTGCCAGGTCCAGCGCACTGCGCGAGCTTTGTTCGTCGCTGCCAGTGACTACAATACGGCCGACGCCGGCCGCATGCGCGCGCTCGAGCACCGCTGGCAGATCAGCGGCAAAGCCATCGTGCGCAAGATTGGCACCTATGTC
>DATGUT010000299.1:0-11284 GCA_035301185.1 Salinisphaeraceae bacterium | reverse complement strand
GGGCGCATGGTAGCGGCGCACGCAGCCGGACATCTCCAGAAACAGCTTTTCGCCGTATTCCAGCTCGCGGTCCTCCCAGGTGCCGTGCTCGTGCTGCAGCGTGCGCGTGCCGCGCACCAGCGGCACGAAGCCGGGGTAGGTGCCGCCGCGGCGATACAGCGCATCGTAAATGGCCGCCATGATCTCGCGCATGTTGACGCCGGGTCCGGCGGCGGCGATGGCGCTGTACATCATGGTGTCGGAGATGGTCGCGGTCTCGCGGGTCAACTCCAACTCAGCCGGGCTCTGCACGATGCGGATCTGGTTCACCAGATCCGATTCGTCATACCAGTGCGCACCGGGGCAGGCTTCGAACAGCCCTTTTACTGTGGCATAGGGAAAGAAGCTCATGTTCTGTTCGATGCCGAGATGCTTGTCCGCAAGCCCCGCCTCGGCCAAGGCATCCGCCGTGGCCGCAACCGCCGCCGGGCGTGATTCGGCATCTTCTTCGGACAACGGCGCCGTGCGCCCATCGGCGTAACCCACGTGATGAATGTCGGGCACCTGGTCGCGCACCACGACCCGCTCCATGGCGCGGGTAATGAGAACCGGCTGTCCCTGTACCGGCAGGATCAGCAACTGGTAGGAGAAATACCCCATGTGATCCAGGCCAGTCAGATAATAAATATTCTCCGGGCTGGCGATCAGGCACGCGTCCAGCCCCTTGCTGGACATGACATCACGCACCTTCTGCTGGCGCGTGGCGTACTCGGAGTCGGGGAACAGGCGGTAGGCATGGGACATGGGTTAAGCCCTTTGCTGAGAAAGCTTTACGATAGTGCATGCCGGGCCATATCGGCAAGCATTTTATCCGCACTGCAACAGACATGGTGCGGCGTGCTCAGCGGGTCAGCGTCTGCACTCCGTCGGCGCCGGCAATCAGCAGCACATCGGCGCGTCGGCGCGCGAACAAACCGACGCTGATGACCCCCGGCAGGGCATTGATGGCATCTTCCATGGCGATTGGGTTGTCGATGCGCAGGTTGTGCACGTCCAGAATCACGTGGCCGTTGTCGGTGGTGAAGCCGTGGCGCAGCTCCGGCTCGCCGCCCAGCTTGACCAGCGCTCGGGCCACGCTGCTGCGGGCCATGTCGAGCACCTCGATCGGCAGCGGGAAGCGCCCGAGCAGATCGACGTATTTGCTGTCATCGATCATGCACACGAATTTGCGGCTGGCGCCGGCGATCACCTTCTCGCGCGTCAGGGCGCCGCCGCCGCCCTTGATCAGTTCCCGATGCGCATTGGCTTCGTCGGCGCCGTCTATGTATACGCCGAGTTCGCCGGCGCTGTTGAGATCGACGATCTCGAACTCGGCCGCCTGCAGCCGGCGGCTGGTTTCCGCGGAGCTGGAGACACAGCCGCGCAGCTCCGGGCGGCGTTCGGCCAGCAGCTCGATCAGGTGATTCACGGTCGAGCCCGTGCCCACGCCGAGGTATTCACCTTCGCGCACGTAGTCATAGGCGGCTTCGGCGGCGGCGCGCTTGGCTTGCTCTTGCTTGCTGCTCATGTAACCTGCCTCTTCCTGTTGGGATAAAATAAACCATCCGGCGTCATTGTCGCAGGTTGTCCGTGCTTTTTATATTGCCCGGGCCGAGCGCATGCCGGGTCTTGCATCAACACTGCCACCGCGCACAAGCGCCGCTGGCAAAAACGGGGGACAACATGGATATTGATCAACTACTGACCATGACGGTCGAGCGTGGCGGCTCGGACTTGCACGTATCCGCAGGGCTGCCGCCCATGCTGCGGATGGACGGCGAGCTGGAGCGCATCGAGGCGCCGGTCGTCGAGCAGCAGGCATTGCTGCACATGCTCGACAGCATCATGGGCGATTATCAACGCGAGGATTTCAAGAACCGCTGGGAAACCGACTTTTCCTATGCCATCGAAGGGCTGGCGCGTTTTCGGGTCAACGCCTTCAGCCACAGTCGCGGCAGCGCGGCGGCGTTTCGCACCATTCCCAGCAAGATCTCGACGCTGGACGATCTGAACGCGCCGGGCATTTTTGCCGACCTGGCGAAGTTGCCGCGTGGCCTGGTGCTGGTAACGGGGCCGACCGGCTCCGGCAAGTCCACCACCCTGGCCGCCATGGTCGATGAAAAGAACCGCGCCGAGGCCGGCCACATCCTGACCATCGAGGATCCGATCGAATTCCTGCATACGCCGAAGCGCTGCCTGATCAACCAGCGCGAGGTGCACCGCGACACAATGTCCTTTGCCGATGCCCTGCGCAGCGGCCTGCGCCAGGACCCGGACACGATTCTGGTGGGCGAGCTGCGCGACCTGGAAACCATTCGCCTGGCACTGACCGCCGCCGAAACCGGGCACCTGGTGCTGGCCACCGTGCACACCAGTTCCGCGCCCAAGACCATCGACCGCGTGGTCGATGTGTTCCCGGCCGGGGAGAAGGAAATGGTGCGCGGCATGTTGTCGGAATCGCTGCGCGCGGTCATCACCCAGACGCTGTTGAAGAAAGTCGGCGGCGGGCGCGTGGCGGCGCATGAGATCATGATTGGCACACCAGCGATTCGCAATCTCATTCGCGAAGGCAAGGTGGCGCAAATGTACTCGGCCATCCAGACCGGGCAGGCCACCGGCATGCAGACGCTGGATCAGCGCCTGCAGGAGTTGGTGCGCCAGGGTGTGGTGTCGCCGGAAGAAGCCAAGCGCAAGGCCAGCAGCCAGGAGCGCGGCTGATGCGCTGCTGTCGGTGGCAGACTACAATGCCCGCTGGCGGCGTGATCGCCGCACGAAAGGGTCGAAGTTTCGTGTAGCCCGGTAGCGCACCATGCATAAACAGGACAAACAACAGCACAAGCCGCTGGTCGGCTGGCGCGAGTGGGCGGCGCTGCCGGAGCTGGGCATCGACGTGATCAAGGCCAAGATCGACACCGGCGCGCGCACCTCGGCTCTGCATGCATTCGCACTCGATGTGGCCATGGACAAGGGAGTGCGCACGGCGCGTTTCGGCGTGCACCCGTTGCAGCACGAGCGCACCACCGAAATCTGGTGCCAGGCGCCGGTGGTCGACGAGCGCAACGTGCGCGACTCCGGCGGCCATCAGGAGCGGCGCATCGTCATCGCCACCCAGCTGCGCCTGGGTGTACGCGAATGGCCGGTCGAGTTGACCTTGACGGCGCGCGATAACATGTTGTTTCGTATGCTGGTCGGGCGCACCGCGCTGCGCGGCATGCGCGTCGATCCGGCCCTGTCCTTTGTCACCAGCAAGCCTTGAATCATGCACATTGCCATTCTGTCACGCAATAGCGCCCTGTACTCGACCCGCCGCCTGGTGGAGGCCGGCCAGGCGCGCGAGCATGAAATGACCGTGGTGGATCCGCTGCGCTGCTACATGAACATCGTGCCGCATGCGCCGGAGATCCATTACAAGGGCCGCAAGCTGGATTTCTTCGATGCCGTGATTCCGCGCATCGGCGCCTCGATCACGTTCTACGGCACCGCCGTACTGCGCCAGTTCGAGATGACCGGCGTCTATCCGCTGAACGAATCGGTGGCCATTTCGCGCTCGCGTGACAAGCTGCGTTCCATGCAGCTGCTGTCGCGGCGCGGCATCGGCCTGCCAGTCACCGGTTTCGCCCATTCGCCCGACGACACCAGCGACCTGCTCGAGCTGGTCGGCGGCAACAAGTTCGTCATCAAGCTCACCGAAGGCACCCAGGGCAAGGGGGTCGTGCTCACCGAAACGCGCCAGGCGGCGGAAAGCGTCATCGACGCGTTTCGCAACCTCGACGCCCATTTCCTGGTGCAGGAGTTCGTCAGCGAGGCCAAGGGCGCCGACATTCGCTGCTTCGTCATCGGCCGGCGCGTGATCGCGGCCATGAAGCGCCAGGGCAAGGAAGGCGAGTTCCGCTCCAACCTGCACCGTGGCGGCACCGCCAGCCTGATCAAGATCACCCCGGAAGAGCGCTCCACCGCAGTGCGCGCGGCCCGCATCATGGGCCTGAACGTCGCCGGCGTTGACCTGCTGCGCTCGAATCACGGCCCGGTGGTGATGGAAGTCAACTCCTCGCCGGGCTTGGAAGGCATTGAAGCCGCCACCGAAAAGGATATCGCCTCCCGCATCATCCGCTTCATCGAAACCAACTACAAGGCGGGCAAGACCCGCACCCGCGGGCGCGGCTGAGCAGATGCAGCAACTATGACGCCGCGCCGCGACCCAGTCCAGCCGCCGCTTGTCGTCGGCGCAGTCGAGATTGCCGCCGGCGAGCGCAAGACCATCGACATCCCGGTGGCCGATCTCTACACGCACGCCAACCTGACCATGTCGGTGCATGTGATTCGCGGGCGCCGCGCCGGGCCGGTGCTGTTCGTCGCGGGCGCCGTGCATGGCGACGAGCTCAACGGCGTCGAGATCATCCGTCGCCTGCTGCGCCTGCGTGGCATGCGCCAGCTGCGCGGCACGCTGCTCGCCGTGCCGGTGGTCAACATCCATGGCTTCCTGCGCCATTCGCGCTACCTGCCCGACCGGCGCGATCTCAACCGCTCCTTTCCAGGCTCGCAGACGGGCTCGATTGCGGCGCGCATGGCGCATGTGTTCAGCACCGAGATCGTGCGCCAGTCCGACTACGGCATCGATTTGCACACCGGCGCCATTCACCGGCCCAACCTGCCGCAGATCCGCGCCAATCTCGCCCAGGCCGAGGTGCGGCGCATTGCCAATGCCTTCGGCTGCCCGCTGATGGTGGATGCCGCCGAACGTGCCGGCTCATTGCGCGAATATGCCGGCCAGCAGGGCGTGCCGCTGCTGTTGTACGAGGCGGGCGAGGCGCTGCGCTTCGATGAGTTTTCCATTCGCGCCGGTGTGCGCGGCGTCACCGGGGTCATGCGCGAGCTGGGCATGCTGCCCGCCCGCGGGCGCCGGCGCACGCCGCCCGCGCCGGTGATCGCGCTCGACTCCAACTGGGCGCGTGCGCCCGAATCCGGCATTCTGCGCTCGCTGGTCGAACTGGGCGAATACGTGCAGCGCGACCAGGCGCTCGCCTACGTCGCCGATCCTTTCGGCCAGGACGAGCTGGTCGTGCGCGCCGAGCACGACGGCATCGTCATCGGCCGCTCCAACCTGCCGCTGGCCCATGCCGGCGATGCGCTGTACCACGTCGCCCGCGTGCGCGCCGCCCAGGATGTCGCCGAGCGCGTCGAAGCCTATCAGAACGCGATCGAACCCGATGCCGAGGCCGCGCCCGATGCGGATGAACCGCCCATCGTCTGATGTCGGTGCAGGATGGCGTGTTACAGACACGGTCACGCGATTCTGCGACTGCGCACTGAATGACTTGTATTTGCATGCCCAACCAGGGGGCCACGCATGATGTCATGTCGGATCGACCCTCACGCCCCGTTCAAATGAACGGTGTAGCGCACGCCGTTTCGCGCTAGGGTGGTTCGTGTTCATGCAACAGGCAACAACAGGGTGCGAGGAGAGGCTTCATGCTGTCTGACCAGAAAATGCGTGCGGCACGAGCCGGCCGCGCAACGTATTGGGGGCACGGTCGGATTGGTCTCGCCCTGTCGCTGCTCCTGCTGTTGGCCCTGCTGGGCGGCTGTGCCAGCATGTCGGACAAGGAATGCCTGGTTGTCAACTGGCAGAACAAGGGTTTTCGCGACGGCCGCCTCGGTTTTCCGCTTTCCCGGGTGGTGGATCATCGCGACGCCTGTGCCAGTGTCGGCGTGGTGCCGAATCTGGACCGGTATCGCCGCGGCCATGCGCAGGGCATCCGCGAATACTGCACGCCGGCCAATGCCGTGGAAGAAGGTCGCGCCGGCAAGCCGTATCGCAACGCCTGTCCGCCGCAGCTCGAAGACGAATTTCTGTATTTCTATGAGCAGGGCCGGCGCGTTTACGACGCGCAGAAAGAAGTCGAGCGACTCAATCGCGAATCAAAGCGCCTGGAACGCCAGCTCGACAAAGCGGACAGCAGGCGCGAGCGGCGCCACCTGCGCCGTGAGTTGCGCGATCTGGATGAGCGCCTGCGCCGCGCCCGCGACACCGTGGCCGACGAAGAACGCCTGCTGAATTATCGAAGATACTGACGGAAGGCATCGAGGGCGTGCCGGGCAGGATTGTCCCGATGCCCGCAAGAAGGCGGGCCTGCAGGCATTGATGCCTGCAGCCCGGATGCATGCCAGGCCTCAGTTGAATATGGAATCGAACATCTTGTCGACCGTGCGGTCGGTTGCGCGGTCAATGCGTTGCTGCGCCCGCCTCTCCTGGCGCCTGGCCTGGCGTTCCGCCTTCTCGTCGATGTAGGTCCTGTTCTGCTGCTGCGGCTGACGGGTTTGCTGCGCCACCACCGGCCCTTGTTGCGCCGGCAGCGGTGCACAGCCGGATGCCGCGGCCGCAATGGCTGCAATGGTGATCGCACTGGCGGCCAGGAGTCCTGGTTTCATTGCTTGCATGGTATTACCCTCGTTGTTGGGGGCGCTCATGCATGCGAGCGCCCGGATTAAGGTCGCGAGCCGTGGCCGCGGCCATCAATTGCCCATGTACTGCATCCATTCGTCCATGCTCATCGGTTCGGCAGGCAGTTCCAGTTCGGCTGCGGATGGCTGGTTGGCGGAGACGGAGATCAGCTCGAAAAAATCATCGCCGGTGCGCAGCAGCCCGCGCCTGTCTTGCGGCAGCTTGCTGAAAAACGCTTCCTGCAACACATTCGAGTCCAGCGTGGCCTGCATGAACTGCATCCAGGCCTCGGTCATGGCCACGACCGATGGCGCGCCGGTCAGCACGATGTTGTTGCGCTCGGTCTTGCCATCCTGGTTCGTGGTCGTAAAGCGATACACTTCGCCTTCCATGCCGGCCACGGTTGCGTGCTCGCCAATTGCCTCGACGGACACAACCGTGTCGAGCATGAATGTCATATCTCTGAGGTCGTCGGGGGTCAAGGCCGGTATTTCGCTCATGTCGATGGCCACGATCTCCCCGTCTTGCTGAGTGACCATGTAGGCCTTGTTGTTGCGGATGATCAGATGATCGTCGCTATCCGGTGAATCCAGACGCATGTTGCCGTCGCCGCGCCAGGCAAGGTTCATGGTGTCACCGCCCAATGCAAAGGTTGCGCTGCCGCCGGTCAGCGCCGGCATGGGTGGCGCTGCCATTTCTGCTGATGGAGTTGCTGCGCTGCTGCGTGCGCTAGCGCCGCCGATGGCTTCAAGCAGCGGGCCATCGCACTGCCATTCGCCACCGGCGCCGGTCAGACAAGCCGCCACCGCCGCCTTCAACTGCGGCTCGATGGCCTGCGTCGTATCCAGCACGAAGCGCAAGGGTTGGTCTACCCAGGCCGGATTCGGATTATCGACAAAGGTCAGGGCGAGCCGACAGCTGCTGGCATCCACGCGTTCCTCGACTTGGTAGCGCGCCGCGCCCAGGCCATCGCGCGCCATGTATTCCACAGTGCTGCAGTCTTGCACTGCTTGCTCGAAGCAGGCTGGATCGCTGCAGACCGTGCCGGCCGCCTGGGTGCCCGGCGCCAGACCACCTGCGAGAAACGCCCCGGCAACAAGCGCCAGCGTGATGTGCAGGATTCTTGCAGCCATGTTGCTACCCTCCGTTTTGGTATGCGTGCGTCGTCATCCAGCCGCGTGTGGGCGCGCCGCGAGCACCGCGGAATGAATTTCATGCGGGCAATCGCCTCCCCTCCAGCGAACATTGCAGACAGCTTACGCATTCGCGCGCCGGCGCGCCCCGTTCAAATGAACGGTGTAAATGCAATCCATTCGCGCTAATGTTCGGTTTGAGCCAGCATCGATGGCAGTCACCGGAGGGGGCGCATGGATTTCATTACACCGAGCCGCAAGGCACGCTTTGCCCAGCTGGGCTATTTGTTCAAGCACACGTTCACAATCTTCGGGCGCGAACGGGACATCGTCCAGCCCATCATCCGCATGAGCATCTATGCAGTGGTGATGACCAGCACCCTGTTCGCCGGCATCCTGCTGATCGGCCTGCAGGCTCGTGGCGGCGGCTGGCTGTTGCTGCTCGGCTGCCTGCTGTTCTTTTACAAGTTCTTCTACTACAACCGCACCGGGCTGGTGCTCAGCCGCCTGGTGTATGCAACAGCCACCGGCGGCGAAGCAGACGCCAAGACCGCGCGCAAGAATGTCGCCGGCCTCAAGCGCCAGGCTCGGGTGCTCGCCTGGCTGGACATGGCGAGCGTCTTGATGCGCAGCCGCAAGAGCGGCGTGCTGTTGAAAGTGTTGCTTGCCAGCATTGCCGGCATCTGGGATCTGGTCAGCCACTTCCTGCTCCCGGTGTTCGCCATCGACCAGCACGGCCTGCGCGACGGCGCCGCCGAATTGCGCTCGCTCAAGGACAACGTGCCCGAATCGCTGGCCGGCGTGTTCGGCATCTCCATCATGGGCCGCGTGGTCGGCACGATCATGGGGCAGGTGTATTTCTTCCTTGGTGTGCTGGGTGTCGTGCTCGGCCTGCTGTTTGGCGCCCGCATGCCCGAAGCCTTCGCGTTCGGCGAACTGGGTGAAATGTTTCCGATTCCCGACAACTGGCCGCTGATCGGCCCGCACACCGTGTTCAACTGGCTGCCGCTGTTGGGCACGATTTTCCTTGGCAGCGTGATTCAAGCCATCCTGGCCCGTGTGGTCGATGCGCTCAAGACTGTTTATTACACACTGCTGTATACGCGCATCAACCACGCCGACGAGCTAAGTTCCGACATGCGTGCCGATCTCGACGGCTATCTCAAGCTCGAAGCGGGCGCCGAAGGCGGCGCGCCGGCGCCAGCGCAATAGCCAGGGCCGAGTGATGACTGACCAACGCGCAAATCCCGGGGCGGTTGTGGTTGCTGGCCGGCCCGGATTTGATCGACAGGCAACGGCTTGCCGTCCAGCGGCCGGGCCGGCAGTGATGCCCATCGAAAACCAAACATGAGGGTAGCCGACATGCATAAACAACCCAGCTCGCGACCATTCCTGCACTTGATGAGGCTTGCTCCAGCGTTTACGTTTGTGTTGGCTGCATTTTTTGTTGCAGCCGCGGCGCCTGCCCAGGCCCAGTCTTCCGCCAAGGAACAACCGCCGGGCATCCAGGAGTACCTGCAGCTCAGCGAACAGGCATTCGAACAGGCGCTGCCCATGTCGCTCAACGGCATGACGCGTGCACGCGTGACTTCCAATCCATTTGTCGCCATGGGCATTTACAGCGGCGGCGAGCCGCTGCCGACGATTGCCGTTGCCTTGCCGGCGACGAGCGGTGCCGAACAGATCGACGCCCAACTACAGCAGCGGGTCGAGCAGGGAGAAGCCGTTGCCACAGCACGCGCTGGTCTGACCGGCTATTTTTCCGGGCCCGCGCTCGAGTCGGTGACAGAAGGGACACCCGCGCTGGCAGTACCGGTTGGCGACAAGCTCATCCAGATCAAGGTCAAGCCGGTGGATGACATGCCGGCGGCAGATGCGATTCAGGAACAGCTGTGGGCCGTGTTCGAAGCCCTTGATGCAGAACGGCTGACGAGCTTCCCCGAGGCATTGTTGCTGCTGGCATCCGGCCAGCTGGAAGTCAGCGGCGGCGCGGACGCGCAGCTGCAGGTGACTCATGCCTTCCCCCTGATCATGGGCGGGTTTTCGGCCGAGCGCTGGTCGCTCGGGCTGGGTGACAAGGCCAGCGGCATGGACGTGCGGCTGTATTTCCTGCCGGCGGACATCGAGCCGGGAACATACGAGGTGCACGAGCAGCCGGCCATGCTGTCGCAGGATTGGCAAAAATTGATCGCGGCGCAATTCCATGCCGGCGAGGAATCGACCAATCCGAACCCAGGCTATTGGGACGAAGACGTGACTGGCACGTTGACGGTGGAATCCGTGGCCAATGGCAAAATGTCCGGCCACCTGGCGTTCGAGGCTCATCGCAATGACGCACCGCCGGTGCAGGTCAGGCTCGAGTTCGAAGATCTTGTGATTCTGGACGGCGAATTGTAGGGACTCCCGTCCAGCCGCCGCGCCGGGTTGACCGGCGCGGCATCTTTTTAACATGTTTTTGGGCCAAGTGCCGTGCAGACGAACGATGTGCCGGTGTACTCTGCGAGCTAATTTCTGGTTATGCACCAAGCTTAGCCATGGACATAAAGCCTTGTCATCCCGACCGTAGCGCGAAGCACAAAGCGGGGGTGTCTCGATGTCAATGAGTGATGAAAAGAGATCTCTCCATTCCGGTCGCAAGCTCCCTCCAGTCGAGATGACAGGACTCCGGGGCGGATGGCTGAGTTTCATATAAAATCACCTGATTGTGTATCAGTCTCAGTTACGCCAAAACAGGGTTGTCATTTCGACCGTAGTGCGAAGCACGAAGTGGAGAGATCTCGATATAAACGGCTGATGAAAAGAGATTTCTCCATTCCGGTCGCAGGCTCCCTCCAGTCGAGATGACAGAGCTCAGAGCAAGTGGCTGAGTCTCATGCATAATCAAGTAAAATCAAGAGCTGATTTGGAGAAGACCATGGATTTTCGCTATCTTTATACCTCGTTCGACGGGCGCATCAACCGCAAGCCGTTTTGGTATGCCAGCATCGTGCTGATCGTCGCGGCCTTCATCGTGGCGCTGGTCGTGGTCACGCCGCTGACCGTGGCCAGCCCCACTCTTGGCGCCTTGGCCGGCCTGATCCTGTATCTGGCCCTGCTGTATCCGGCGATTGCGCTCGGTGTGAAGCGCTTGCACGATCACGACAAGTCCGGCTGGCTCATGGCCGTGTTCGTGGCGCCGGGCCTGCTGTCGCAGCTCGGCAGCCTGCTCGGCATTACCGGCAGCGAGAAGATCATTGCCGGCGAGAGCATTTTCATGCCCAATGCGCTGGGCTGGCTGCTTACGCTGCTGGCCTTGATCGTGGCCATCTGGGCTCTGGTCACGCTGGGCATTCGCAAGGGCACGCCCGGACCCAACAATCATGGGGACGACCCGCTTGCCGGCGCGCCAGAATCGGCCAGCGTGCACGCCGATTAGTCACTTAGAGACGACCCTGGCGGCTAGAGCCTTTTTCGCATTTCCCGATCCGCACAGCAGCGGCCATTTTGCGGCAAGGCAAGGCGCGGCGAGCACCTTGTAGCAGCGCTACCTCAGCGAGCGGTAACACCATATTGCGCCAAAATGGCCTCGCCCCAGGGGGTTGCTGCCTAAAATGCACTCATGCGGCGTTGCTCGTCGTTCATTTGGAATGACCAAACTTCACTCCTCGCGCCTTGCCTGAGCACATTTTAGACAGCAATGTGTGAACCGAGA
>DATGUT010000298.1:0-5751 GCA_035301185.1 Salinisphaeraceae bacterium | reverse complement strand
TTTCTTCTGGTTCTTGCATGTCTGCAACTCTCCCGAACTGTCAGTCTAAAACCGTTGGCAAGTCTTGCGTGTCATAGGCCTTGTTGGCAATTACTTGCGTATGTGATTGATCCACTCGTTGGCGGCTCTTCTCGACCGGTCGTAATCACGCGCCTTGGTGAAGGCCTCGACAGCGCCGTTGTTGTTTTCCTGGTTAAAGCGGGCCATGCCGAGCAGAAGGTAGGCATTGCCCATCTGTGACTCTGTCAGACCGCCCAGCTCCAGCGCCCGGGTCAGGGCTTCTTCAGATTCCTGCCAGCGCTCCTGGTCGGTCAATATCGAGGCGCGCTGGAAATCAATCTTGCCGTCATCGGACTGGGCGCCCGCTTTTTCGTAGGCAACCAGGGCCTTGTCAAGCTCGCGGGATTCATACCAGGCGCCGCCAACCATTTCCCAGTTGCGCCGCGTGTCCTTGACCACGCCCTTTTCCAGACCTTCTTCCATGACTTCGGCGGCCTTGCGCGGAAAATCGAACTGCTGCTGAAGCCCTGCCAGCTGCATGTATTCGGTTTCCTTGTCGAACAGGCCCCTGCGATGCGCCATGGAAAGCACGCCCAGCGAATCACGTTCGCGATCCAGCTGGCTGTATATGGCCGACAGCTGCAGCCAGTAGTCCTTTTTGTCGGGATTCATGTTGATGAGAATCTTCAGGACGTCTGCGGCTTCGGAGTACTCTTCCAGCTCGAAATGCATTCCAAGCTTGAGCGCAAACCAGTTTTCCTTGGGATCGTCCGACAGCTCTATGGCCTTGTCAACGGCCTCGATGGCTTCGCGATACTGGTCAATATTGGCGTGAATGCTGGCCTTCATGATCCAGATGCTGTCCTTGTCCTTCTGGTCGTCCGGCGTGATGCAGAACCACAGATCAAGCTGATCAAGCGCATTGTTGAAGTCCTCGGAGGCGTAGTAAAGCTGCGCCACCTGCAGGATCATGTCGTAATGCTGGCTGTTGGGCATCTTGTCGAGCTCAATCGACTTGTTGAACAGGTCGATGGCTTCGCGATAGCGTTCCTGCTGAGCCCGGATATGCCCCTGGGCCTGAAAGATGGTGGCCCGGCCGTAATCATCGCGGGTGCGGCCCAAAAGCTTTTCGAGCTCTGAATAGGCTTCGTCGTATTCCTCTTCGCCAATCTGCTCATAAATGCGGTTGAGCCGGTTGTAGGTTTGTTCCTGCAGGGCGCCTGCCGGAACCTTGCGCTCAACACCGCATTCCATGCCGCCGACGCTGGTCTGGGCATGGACAGTGCCCGCAGCCAGCATGGTGATTGCGGCACCAAGAAGAAAGGTGTTAAAAATCTTCATCATGCGTCATCCAGGTTGAAATCGATGGTCTGGGTTGCCCTGCGCTGCACGGCCTGGCCGTCAACCACGCGCGGCTTGAACTTCCAGCGCAGAATGGCGCGAATGGCCTCGCGGTTGAACACCCGCGGCGGGCGCGCATCGACTACCTTGGGCGAGCGCACCGAGCCGGTCTCGTCGATGATGAACTCTATGGTGACGTAGCCTTCGATCTGCGCAATGGCCGCATCACGCGGATACTGGGGCTGAATGCGCACAATGGGCACAATATCGCCTTCTTCGGTGCGATCGACCTGGCCAAAATTACCCAAAAACGGTCCGTCGCCCGACCTGGGCACATCGATATTCGGCAGATCGAGCTGCGGCAGCTGCTGCTGTTGCTGTTCCACCTGGGCAATCTCAGTTTCAGGCGGCGGCGGCGGCTTTTCGGGCGGCGGCGGCGGCGGCGGACGGCGGCGGTCCCGGGTGGTGGTCGTGTCGTCAAACTCAACCGGGCCAAAGCGGATGCCCGGCGGTGCCTCCATGGTTTCGCGCTCGCCGTGTGTGCCCGAAATAAGCGCATTCATGAAGTAGAACGCCACCAGCGTGATAACGATGGCGAGAATGATGGAAACAATGTAGCGAATACCCGTGCTCATGCTCTCAACCCCCGCCTTCAGGCTCAGCGGATATGGAAATATTGCTGATCCCGGCTGCCTGAACCTGGTCCATGACCTCGATCAAAAGACCGGTTCGGGCGCCACGGTCGGCAATCAGTACAACTGCGGATTCGGGGTTTTCGGCCCTGGCCCGCTCGACCTGCGGACGAACCTCGTGGAGATCGATGTTCTCCCGGTTCATCCACACCTCATCGTTGTCTCTTATTGCGATTAGAACATTGCCTTGCGGCCGGGGTTCCGCTGTCAGCGCGGAAGGCTTGTTGATTTCCACGCCGGTTTCGCGAATAAACGAAGTGGTCACGATGAAAAAGATCAGCATGATGAACACAACGTCAAGCATCGGCGTGATGTTGATATCGGGTTCGTCAGCTTGTGCGTGTCTGCGTCGTGCCATGCTTTAATTCATCCTTGTTGCGAGGGTGCGCTCAATCGAAGCGCAACAGATCTTCAAGCCGCTCGGACTCCTTGATCTGCTTTCTTTCCAGATGGGTACCGAAATACAGTCCTGATATTGCCGCGACCATGCCGGCCATGGTCGGGATGGTGGCCTGCGAAACGCCGGCCGCCATGGCGCGGGCGTTGCCGGTGCCGAAAAAGGCCATGACGTCAAACACGGCCACCATGCCGGTGACGGTGCCGAGCAGCCCCAACAGCGGGCAGACGGCGATCAGGGTGTTGATGGTCTTGACGTTGCGCTGCATTTCCTGGCTCAGCCGGCTGATCAGCTCCTCGCGGATGCGGCCGGCGTGCCAGGACTGGCGATCGCGTCGGTTGACCCATTGTTCGACAATCTCGCGGCGCTGGCCCGGCAGAACCCGGAAGTAGTACCAGTAGCGCTCGATGATAAAAATCCACATCATCAGGAGCACGACGAGAATGGCCCAAAGGACATTCCCGCCGAGCTCGATGAAGCCGCGAATCGCGTCGAAAAAGTTAACTAACGCTACCATGACGACGCTCCGCAACGCGTGCGATGATGCCGGCCGACTGCTCTTCCAATATCTGGATCAGCGAACGGGCGCGGCTTTGCAGAAGACTGTGGAGGATGGTCAGAGGAATGGCCACGATCAGACCCTGTACCGTGGTGACCAGCGCCATGGAAATACCGCTGGCCATCATGCGCGGGTCGCCCGTGCCGAACAGCGTGATCTGCTGGAAGGTAAGGATCATGCCAACCACTGTACCCAAAAGACCCAGCAGCGGCGCCACCACATAAATGACCTTGATCAGCGCCAGGCCGGACTCAAGCGGCGAGATCTCGCGCATGATGGCTTCATCAAGCTTGAGCTCCAGCGCTTCGACATCCTGACTGGGGTCATCTTCGTAAACCTTGAGTATGCGGCCCAGAGCATTGCCTTCGCTGGCCGTGTCACGCTTGAGCTGGCGCTTGATGGCGCTGCCCTTGAGTGCCAGCACGATGCCGCGCCACAGCGAGAACAGCACGCCGAAAAGGCCCAGGCCAACGATGACATATCCGACCTGCCCACCCTGGCGCAGGCGCTCCTGAAGTGTGGGTGTCTTGACAACCTGGGCCAGGATGGCGCCACGGGTTCCATCAATGGCCATGTCAACGACATCGCCGCCGCTGGCATTTTGCAGGTTGCGAGCCTGGCGCTGGTAGCGCGCTTCAGGCTGGCGGGCCAGCTCGACCAGCAGTCCCTGATCGCCATCCCACTGCAGGAAGTTGCCATCGGAAATGACGTTGAACACGCCTATGCGCACAATATCGCGATTTTCTTCCTTGATGCCGTCGGCGTTGATCAGGTCCGACTTGAACTTGACCACCTTGCCCGACTCGGTTGTTTCGCGCACCATTTCGTACCACATTTTGCGCAGTTCACCGACCGTTGGCAGCTCATCAGCCTCGGCCAGTTCGGCAAAGAACTCCGAGCGGCCCTTGATCTGGGCGCTGGTCATGGACTCGCGCAGGTTGCCACGCATATCCCCGGCGGCCTGTCGAACCACACCAAACAGCTCACCAAGGTTGCCCATGCGCTCATCAAGCGTGGTCTCAAGCTCGGCCAGCTGCTGTTCGTTTTCGTCAAATTCCCTTTGCAGACGATCGGAGCGTTCCTCTTCGCGCCTCAGTTCGGCGCGCGCCTGCTCCAGCAGGTTGCTCTGATTGTTGCGCTCGCGATTGAAGCGCTGCAGACGCTCCTGGTCAACGCGATGCTCTTCCTGCGAAGAGCGGCGGACCTGTTCGAGCAGTTCATCAAGGGTGTTTTGTGCGCTGGCTGCCAGGGGCAGAACCAGGGTCAGTGCCAGCGCGGCAACAAGAATTCTTCTCAGATTCATTATTCACTCTCCGGGGCGGGCACAGGCAGCGAAATGAGGTCGGGGGCGACCTGGTTGTTGGCAATTTGCAACCCGTCGCTGACCGGCAGGCGGTAGCGGTCTTCCAGACGCTCGAAGCTGCGCGAGTTGGGGTTCCACCAGCCGGTGTTTCTGCCGTCAAGCGACTGCCAGAACAGCAGCGTGCGCCCAATGCGCAGGAATTCGACCTGCTGACCGTCCGGCAATGCACCGCGATAGGCTTCCATGGTGCGGCCGTATTCGAGCTCAACCTGATAGGCCTCGACGATCAGACGGTATTTTTCCGAGTTGGTGATATCGGAACGGTCCAGTGAGTCGATGATGTTCTTGGCCCGGTCAACGCGCTCCTTCTGGCGGAAAGGCATGTCTGCCTGCACCAGCTTGAGCAGCGCATCGGACATCTCGATCATCAGCGGAACAACATCGCGGTTGGTTTCTTCAAGACCATCCAGCTGCTTGTTGATCGAGACAATTTCCTTTTCCTGGTTGCCGACCACGTTTTCCATCTGCTTGTTGTACTCGCGCAGACTTTCGGTTTCGGCAAGCACCTGTCGGTATTCGTCAACCAGCCGCTGGGTCTGTTCATCGACCTGGTTGATTCTTGCCTGATCCTCGGCCGCTTGCTGCGTGATCCGGTTTTCGGCATCGATGCCGCGATCAAGCACCTGCGCATTGGCAGTCAGGACACCGAGGACAAGCCCGGAGCCCAGCACCAGCAGGCGCGTCATGGGGGTTGAAAGTTGTGACATTTGTTGTATCCGCTATGCTTGAGATTCGTTGCGTTGCAATTATTACGGCATTGGCCTGAGCCGGCCATCAAAATAGAATACCGTGCATGTCTCCGAATTGAAAGACACGCCCGCTCACTGACGTCCGCACTCGGTTGCCGAAGTGCGGAAACTAACCGCAACTGCGCGCAAGGTCAAATCCTGATGACTGAAAAAACACCGCCCGGCCCCGCTCCGGGGCACGAAGCATCTGTTCCATGTGGCCTTGTCCGCCGTTTGGCATCAATGGCTTATGATTCACTCCTGGTAATTGCCCTGCTGTTTGCAGCCGGTTTTATTGCGGTGATTATTTTTGGCGACGATGTGCCCTCGGGAACGCTGTGGTTTCAGTTTTTGCTGCTGGTGGTGTGGTGGGCCTACTTTGCCGTGTGCTGGAAAATGGGCGGCCAGACGGTGGCCATGCGCACCTGGCGCATACGTCTGATACGCGCTGATGGCGCGGCCATCACGTGGACGGACACCCTTGTTCGCTTTGCGCTGGCATTCGTTTCTGCCGCGGCCGCCGGGCTCGGTTTTGCGTGGAGCCTGTTCGATGCTCAAAAGCGCGGCTGGCATGACATTGGCAGCGCTACGCGGCTGGTTGTTGCAGCCCGAGACAAACAGGGGGCAAGGCGAGCTAAAGCCGCCTGACCAGCGCCAGCCCGACCAGCCCG
>DATGUT010000297.1:0-14155 GCA_035301185.1 Salinisphaeraceae bacterium | reverse complement strand
TCTGGATGATTTATCTGGGCCTGGTGGCCGCCTGCCGTTATGGCGCCATGATGGCGGTGGATACGCTGATCGCGCGCCTGCGCGGGCGCATGCGGCTCTTTTTGCTCGTCGTCATCGCCGCGCTCAGCATCGGCATTCTGCTGGCCATGGCCTGGTACGGCCTCGACATCACCATCCGCGTGCGCTTCCAGAGCTTGGCCGGCATTCGTAATCCCTTCAATGGCGAGCGCGTCTCCATTGCCTGGATGTACGCGGCCCTGCCGGTGGGCGCCTTGCTGGCGGCCGTGGCCACGTTTGCCCATCTGCTCGAGCAAATCCAGGCAACGCTTGCCGGCCAGCCGGACTAAACCATGACCCTGTTCATGCTCGTGTCCATGGTGATCCTGTTCGCGCTGAGCGTGCCGATTGCGATCGCCATCATGCTCGCCTCGACTGGCGGCGCGACGCTGTTCGCCGGCCTCAGCCCGCTGGTCGTGGCCCAGCACCTGGTGACGACGCTGGACAGCTTTCCGCTGCTGGCGATTCCGTTCTTCATCCTCGCCGGCAACCTGATGGAAGCCAGCGGCATCTCACAGCGGCTGGTGGAGTTCGCCAAGGCCCTCATCGGCGGCCTGCAGGGCGGGTTGGCTGCTTCCTGCGTCCTCACCTGCATGATTTTCGCCGCCGTGTCGGGCTCCTCCGTGGCCACGACCTTCGCCATCGGTGCGATCATCATCCCGGCCATGGTCAAGCATGGCTATCCGGTGCGTTTCGCCGCCGCCCTGCAGGCGACTTCGGCCGAGCTCGGCGTAATCATCCCGCCGTCGATTCCCATGATCATTTACGGCGTCAGCGCCGAGGTCTCGATCGGCCAGCTGTTCATTGCCGGCATTGGGCCGGGGCTTTTGATTGGCGTGGCCTTGAGTGCGTTCGTGCTGCTGGCCTGTCGCAAAAACGGCTGGGGCAAGCATGACGGTGAGGAGCGCATGGCGCTGTGGGCTGGTGTGCTGCACGCCGCCTGGGGCCTGGGCATGCCGGTGATTATTCTCGGCGGCATTTATCTCGGTGTGTTCACGCCCACCGAGGCGGCCGCGGTCGCCGTCATGTATGCGCTGCTGGTCGGGGTCGTGATTTATCGCACGCTGACATTGCCGGTGCTGATCCGGGCGCTGCGCAAATCGGTGATTTCGTCGGCCGTGATCATGACCATTATTGCCGCGGCCGGCACCTTCAGCTTCCTGCTGACCCGCGCTGGTGTGCCGGCCGCCATCGGCGACTGGCTGGTCGCCGTCTTCCACAGCCCGATCAGCTTCCTGCTGGCGGTGAACGTGGTGCTGTTCTGCATCGGCATGTTCATCGAAACTTCGTCGGCGATCATCGTGCTGGCACCAATCCTGGCGCCGGTGGCGCATCAGTTCGGCATCGATCCGATCCAGTTCGGCCTGATCATGATCGTCAACCTGGCCATGGGCATGATCACGCCACCATTCGGTGTCAATCTGTTTGCCGTCTGCGAAGTGGCCGGCATTTCCATCGACATGCTCATCCGGCGGCTCATCCCCTTCGTGCTGGTCATCCTCGCCTGCCTGATGGTGATTACTTTCGTGCCCGAAGTGTCGCTGTTCTTCCGCGATCTGATGCCGGCGCGCTAGCTCCGCGCTGCCAGCGCCGCACATTGCGCATGCCGGAAACAGCCGCTCAGGTGGTCGTTGACCATGCCGGTGGCCTGCATCAGGGAATAGCAAATCGTGCTGCCGACGAAGCGCAAGCCGCGCTTATACAGGGCGCGGCTCATGGCATCGGACTGCGCCGTGTTGGCGGGTACGTCTGCGGCGCGTTGCCAGTGATTGATCTGGGTCCGGTGTTCGACGAAGGCCCATAAGTACTGCGCCAGGCTGCCGTGTTCGGCGACGATCTCCAGCGCCAGCCGAGCGTTGTTGCGCATCGAGAAAACCTTGCGCCGGTTGCGGATGATGCCGGAGTCGGCAAGTGTTCGTTCTAATTCAGCGTCCGTCATGGCGGCGACGCGGGCGATGTCGAAGCCGTGAAACAGCTCCCAATAGCGGGCCCGCTTGTCCAGCACGGTGCGCCAGGACAGCCCGGCCTGGGCGCCTTCCAGGCAGAGAAACTCGAACAGGCCGTTGTCGTCATGCAGCGGTACGCCCCATTCCTGGTCGTGGTAGTCAAGCATGGGCTGGTGTGTGGTCATGGCCCAGGCGCAACGTGGCTTGCTTGTATCGTGCTGGCGGCGGTCATTCATCATGGTTATTCGCGATTGCGGCGGCGAAGTGCGATCATGCGCTATTTGCCGAGGTTCGTGCACCAGCCTAATGAAACAACCCGCTTCTCACAATGCGCTGCTGTTGCTGGCCATTCTGATCCTGGTCTGGGGTTATAGCTGGATCGTGATGAAGCGGGCGCTGCTTTATGCGGGCCCGTTCGATTTCGTCGCGCTGCGCTTTCTCATTGGCGCCCTGGTGCTGTTTCCGCTGCTGCTGGCGCGCGGCGAATCCCTCAAGCCGCCGCCCTGGCGGCTGACCCTGGCCGTGAGTGTGACCCAGACTGCCGCATTTCAGGGCCTGACCCAGTGGGCGCTGGTCGGCGGCGGCGCCGGCCACACTTCGCTGCTGGCTTATACCATGCCGTTCTGGGCCGTGCTGCTGGCCTGGCTGCTGCTGGCCGAGCGTCCCAGTCGCCAGCAAATCATGGGGCTGGTGCTGGCGGCGGCCGGACTGGTGTGCATCATGCAGCCGTGGCAGGGGTTGGGTGGCTTCGGCAGCACGCTGTTGGCGGTGACTGCGGGCATTAGCTGGGCGCTCTCGGTGGTGTTGACCAAGCGCATGTTCCAGCTGCATGCGCCGTCGGCACTGGCCTTTACCGCCTGGCAAATGCTGTTCGGCGCGCTGCTGTTGTGCGTGGTGGCGCTGCTGGTGCCGTCGCAGCCGATCGACTGGACGGCCGAGTTTGTCTTTGGTCTGCTGTACAGCGCGGTGCTGGCTTCCAGCCTGGCCTGGTTCCTGTGGTCGGTGATCGTGCAGCGCCTGCCGACGGCTGTGGCCAGCCTGTCCAGCCTTGGCGTGCCGATCACGGTGGTGTTCATGGCCTGGTTCTTCCTGCAGGAGCGCCCGGATCGGGTGGAGGCACTGGGCATCCTGTTCATCGTCCTGGGGCTGGTGGCGGTGAGCGGCATTGCCCGGCGCAGGTCCATTTCCGCGCCGGCGGATGATAAACTGCAATAGGCTGCGCTTGCGCAGCGGCTTTTGCCCGCGGCATGAAAAAGGCGAAGTCCGCATGACGCGGCTTCGCCTTGCAGGCAACCTGGTTGGCAGGTCTTACGCTTTCCAGAAAGGCTTGCGCGCTTCCTGCCAGGCTTCGCTGGAGGAGATACCCATGTCCTGCAGCATGTGTGAATCCAATTCCATCAACCAGACACGCTCGCGCTGGCGCTGGCTCCAGGTGCGCAGAAGGTTTGCAATACTGTGAAAGAATGAGACCAACATAGAATGACTCCGGTTGCTGAATGACTGTGTATAGGATATAACGGGTACAGTTACCAGTACAGATGCAGGGGCAGGCTATTTTAGCGGTACAGATTGTCAAAATGTGAAACTGTACTGCTTGGGCTGCATGATTCTGTATCCTTGTCTGCATTTTGTTGCTTTGAAAGGACTTTTTCGACGTGCACCGCTATGAGCAAGTGGCCCAGGCGATGCGTGAGCGCGTGGCCCACGGGGTTTATCGGGTCGGTGATCGCCTGCCCTCGATTCGTGAGCTGTGCCGCGAATTCGGCATCAGCGTCACCACCGCGCAGACGGCTTATGGGCGCTTGGAAGACGAGGGCTTGATCGAGGCGCGGCCCAAGTCCGGCTATTATCTGTTGCCGCGCAATCGGCCGCTGCAATTGCCGGAGGTGCCGCGACCTGCGCAGCGTCCGCTCGATGTCTCGCAGTGGGATCAGGTATTGGCGATCATAGACCGGCCGCTCAGCCCGCAGGTGCTGTCGCTGGCACAGGGCACGCCGGATCTCGCCGCCCCGTCGTTACGGCCCTTGATGCGGCCGTTGTCCAGCAACCAACGCCAGCATGGCGACCGGCGCCTGCTGGATTACGATCGGCTTGCCGGCGATCATGAACTGCGCCGCCAGCTGGTCCGGGTCGTCGCCAGTTCCGGCTGTTTTCTGCACCCTGACGAGATGCTGGTGACCACCGGCTGCCAGGAAGCCTTGTCCATTGCCCTGCGCGCGGTGACGCAACCCGGCGACATGGTGGCCACCGACTCGCCGAGTTTCTATGGCCTCATCCAATTGCTGCAGGCGCACGAGCTGAAGGTCATGGAGATTCCGACCGATGCGGAAACCGGCATCAGCCTGGATGCCCTGGAGCTGGCGCTGGAGCAATGGCCGATCCGGGCCGTGCAGTTGACGCCGACGTGCAACAATCCGCTCGGCTACACCATGCCGGAGCGGCACAAGCGGCGCCTGCTGTCACTGGCGCGGCGCTTCGACGTGCCCATCATCGAGGACGACGTCTACGGCGAGCTGGCGTTTGACCTGCCGCGGCCGAAGACGATCAAGGCCTTTGATGAAGAAGGCCGGGTACTGCTGTGCAGCTCCGTGTCCAAGACGCTGGCGCCATCCCTGCGCATCGGCTGGCTGGCGCCGGGACGCTATCGCAGCCGGGCCATGCATTTGAAATATGCCACCACCGGCACGACGGCCACACTGCCACAACTGGCGGTCGCGGATTTCATTGCCCGGGGCCATTACGATGCCCATGTGCGTACGATGCTGGGCCAATATCGGCGCAATCGCGATCGCATGCTGCAATGGGTCAAGCGCTACTTTCCCGCCGGCACCATCAGCAGCCAGCCGCGCGGCGGCTTCGTGCTGTGGCTGCAATTGCCGGCGCGGGTGGACTGCGAACAGCTCAATCAGCGCCTGCAGCAGGTCAGCATCGCGCCGGGTGCGCTGTTTTCCACGGCAAAAAAATATCCGCACTGCCTGCGCCTGAATTATGCCGGTGTCATGGACCAAAAGGTGGAGGCGGCGGTCAAGAGCATCGGCGAAGAAGCGGCCATGATGGTGGCACAGGAGCAGGTCGAGCGCGCCGCCGCCCGCTGATCGAATGCGCCAATTGCGCGGTCGGGTCAGCTGGCGAATATCTGGGTTGGATCGCGAAACGACTTGAATTCCAGTGCGTTGCCGCTGGGGTCGCGCAGAAACATGGTGGCCTGCTCGCCGACTTCGCCGGCAAAGCGGATGCGCGGCTCGATCACGAATGCGGTTTTCTTCTGGCGCAGGCGCTCGGCCAGCGCCTGCCACGCGTCCCAGTCCAGGATCAGGCCGAAATGCGGCACCGGCACCTGATCGCCATCCACGGGGTTGCTGATGGCATCCGTGGCTGCGCCTGAGCGCAGGTGCGCGGTGATCTGGTGACCATGGAAATCGAAGTCGATCCAGCGCTCGCTGGTACGCCCGATGGCACAACCCAGCGTCTCGCAGTAGAACTGCTGTGCGGCCGGCAGGTCATTGACGACGAAGGCGAGATGAAATGCGGGGATGGACATGAGAGCACTCTGCTGCAATAAAAACGGTAAAATTTGCTGGCTCAGCATAAGCGACTCGCGCCGGTAATGCATGCCGCAGCCGCGCCGCCACTGGTCGATTATGTCAGTATTGCCATTTATATTCGCTACTGCGAGGATCACGACATGCCTTCCATGTACGATCAGAACCTGGAGCGGAACCAGGCCAATCATGCGCCGCTCAGTCCGGTCGGTTTTCTGGAATGGGCCGGTCAGGTTTACCCCGAGCGGCTGGCGCTGGTGCACGGCGAGCTGCGCCAGAGTTGGGGCGAGACCTGGCGCCGCTGCCGCCAGTTTGCCAGTGCCCTGGCCAGGCGCGGTGTTGGCCGCGGCGATACCGTGGCCATCATGGCGCCCAATACGCCGGCCATGTACGAGGCCCATTTCGCGCCGGCCATGATCGGCGCGGTGTTGAATGCGCTCAACATCCGCCTGGATGCCGAAACCCTGGCTTTCATGCTCGAGTTCGGCGAGGCCAAGGTGGTGCTGGTGGATCGCGAATTTGCTGCAGTCATGGCCGCGGCCGTGGCCAGGCTGGCCGCGCCGCCGCTGATCATCGACATTGACGATCCGGTTTACACGGGCGCCGGCGAGGCCATCGGCGAGTTGGATTACGAAGCGTTTCTCGCCAGCGGCGATGCCGCGTTCGAATGGCAGCCGCCGGCCGATGAATGGGACGCCATCAGCCTCAACTTCACCTCCGGCACCACCGGCGATCCGAAAGGCGTGGTCTATCACAACCGCGGTGCTTATCTGAACGCGATGAGCAATATACTGGCCTGGGGCATGCCGCGCCATGCCACCTATTTGTGGACGCTGCCCATGTTCCACTGCAATGGCTGGTGTTTTCCCTGGACCATGGCGGCCAACGTGGGCACCAATGTATGCCTGCGCAAGGTCGAGGCAGACACCATTCTGGAGCTCATGGCGCGCCACGAGGTGACCCATTACTGCGGCGCGCCCATCGTGCATTCCATGCTGATCAATGCAGATCGCGACAAGATTGCGGCAATCAAGCACACCGTCTCCGGCCTGGTGGCCGGCGCCGCGCCGCCCGCGGCCATGATCGAAGGCATGGAGCGCATCGGCTTTGACCTGACCCACGTCTACGGCCTCACCGAAACCTACGGCCCGGCGGCGCTGTGTGCCCGCCACCAGGAATGGGACGAGCTCAGCCTGGACGAGCGGGTGGCCAAGAACGCGCGCCAAGGGGTGCGCTACCCGACCCAGATCGGCATGAGCGTATTTGATCGCGATACGGATACCGAAGTGCCGCGCGACGGCGCAACCCTCGGCGAGCTGGTCTTTCGCGGCAACATCGTCATGAAAGGCTATCTCAAGAATCCGGAGGCCACCGCGGAGGCGTTCCAAAACGGCTGGTATCACACCGGCGATCTCGGCGTGCTCGAGCCGGATGGCTACATTCGCATCAAGGACCGGGACAAGGACATCATCATTTCCGGTGGTGAGAACATTTCCTCGATCGAAATCGAGAACGTCCTGTCCAAGCATCCGGCGGTTGCCTCTTCTGCCGTGGTGGCGCGCGCGGACGAGAAATGGGGCGAGACACCCTGCGCCTTCATCGAGCTTGCCGCCGGCCAAAGCGCGAGCGAGGAGGACATCATCGCCTTCTGCCGCGAGCGCCTGGCCCGCTTCAAGTGTCCGAAAAAAGTAGTGTTCGGTGAGTTGCCTACAACCTCCACCGGCAAAATCCAGAAATACGCACTGCGCACGCGAGCCAACCAACTGGAATAGAGCCTGGCGCCCATGCCGGCATGGGATTACAGTAGAATCATCTGCAACGAGAACACGAATCGCAAAGGATAACCGATGCTGGATGCGACTGCGCTGGTGCAGGATTTGCTGACGCTGCTGGATCTGGAGCAGCTGGAAGACAATTTGTTTCGGGGCGCGTCGCGCAATGTCGGCAGCAAATCCGTGTTCGGCGGCCAGGTCGCCAGCCAGGCGCTGGTCGCGGCCACGCGCACCGTGGCGGCGGAACTGCAGGCTCACTCGCTGCATGGCTATTTCCTGCGCCCGGGCGACATGCAGGCGGCCATCGTCTACGAAGTCGAGAACATCCGCGATGGGCGCAGCTTCAGCACCCGCCGTGTGCAGGCGATCCAGCATGGCCGGCCGATCTTCTCCATGCTGACGTCTTTCCACGTGCAGGAACAGGGCTATGTGCACCAGATGCCGATGCCGGCGGCGCCGGACCCGGAAACCCTGGCCAGCAACGACGAGCTGGCCAAGCAGTGGATCGACGAACTGGATCGCGTGCCGGCGTCCCTGCGCGAATCGGTGCGCCGCGAAATCGCGCTCGACATGCGCCCGGTCCGGCCCTGGAACATGCTCGATCCGGATCAGCGCGAGCCGCGCCATCAGGTGTGGGTCAAGACACGCACCGCAATCGCGGCTGATCCGGCCCTGCACCGCGCCGTTCTCACTTATGCGAGCGACTTCGATTTGCTGAAAACCTCCCTGCTGCCGCATGGCGTGTCGTATTTCACCCACGGCATGATGATGGCGAGCATTGATCATGCGCTGTGGTTTCATCGCACGCCACGAGTCGATGACTGGCTGCTGTTCTGCCTAGACAGCCCCGGCGCCCAGGACGCGCGTGGTCTCGGCCGCGGCCTGATTTTCAATCGCAGCGGCGAGCTGGTGGCATCGGCGGTCCAGGAAGGCCTGATCCGGCAACTCGACGACGCATGATGGTTGCGCCAGCACCCGCATGCCGGCTCACGGCCGCAGCTTCGGCGCCGTCTTGTCCGCCCGCTCGCTCACGGTAAGCCGCCATCCCCATCGCCTGGCCCTGGCCGGCACCTTTGCCTTGCTGCAGGGGCTGGGCCTTGGCCGCTTTGCGTACACCTCGCTCATTCCACCGCTGGTGGAGGCCGGCTGGTTCAGCTCCGCGCAGGCGGCTTATCTCGGTGCCACCAATCTGCTCGGCTACATGCTCGGCGCCTGGGGTGCACACCGCCTCAGCCTGCGGTTTGGCGAGCGCCGGGCACTGGCCGCCAATCTGGCCCTGCTGGTGCTCAGCCTGCTCGCATGCGCGCTGCCCTGGGGCTTTGCCTGGTATGGCTTCTGGCGCCTGCTGGCGGGAGTGACGGCCGCGGTGCTGACCGTGGTCGCGGCCACGGCCGTCATCGTGCGCGTGCCGGCACGCCAGCGTCCGACGGCCTCGGCGATCGTGTTTGCCGGGCCGGGCCTGGGCATCATCGCCAGCGCCACCATCATCCCGTGGCTGGCCGAACGGGGTGTGGCGCTCGCCTGGCTGGGCATTGGCAGCCTGGCCCTGGTACTGTCCTGGTGGAGTTGGCGGGCGGTGTGGCGCTGGTTGCAGCCATTGCCCGCGCGCGATCCGGCAACTGCGGCTCCAGCGGCCATTCCACGCGCGGCGGTGTGGCTGGTCATTGTGGCCTATGGGCTGGATGCGGCCGGCAACGTGCCGCATACGCTGTTCTGGGTGGATTATCTGGCGCGCGAGCTGGCGCTGGGCCTGCGCAGTGGCAGCAATTACTGGATTCTATTTGGCCTCGGCGCAGCCATCGGGCCAGTGTTCGCCGGGCTGGCCGCGGCACACCTCGGCTTCCGTGCGGCGCTGGTTGCCGCGCTGCTGGCGGCGGCGCTGGCGGTGGGCCTGCCATTGTTCAACAGCAGCGTCTGGGCGCTCGTGCTGTCGTCATTGCTGGTCGGCGCCCTGCTGCAGGCCGTGGTCGCCCTGTCGGCCGGCTCGCTTGCGGAGCTGGTGCCCGCTGCTCGCCAGCAACAATTCTGGGGCCGGGCGACGCTGGCGTTTGCGCTACTGCAGGCCATCGGCGGCTATGGCTTCTCGGCCATGTACACTGCCATTGGCAGTTATGCGCTGCTGTTTGGCGTGGCCGCGGGCCTGTTGTTGCTGGCCGTGCTGGCCGCCTCCGGCGCGCTGCGCTCGGCCTGAGCTGCTGCCTCCAGCGCTGCCAATGCCTGGGGCAGGCAATCGAGCAGATGCTCGCTGCCCGGCAACGTGCGTGGGCAGCTGAGGGCGCCGAACTCGAGCCGGTCGCGATAACTGAGCACGGTGATGTTCAGCGCCATGCCGTCGACCACGATGGCGGCCGGATACATGTCCTGCAACTCGGCCCCGCGCAGGTACAACGCATGTTTCGGCCCGGGCATGTTGGAGATGACCACGTTGAAGGCCTGGCGGCGCGGTGCCAGGCCGGTGATCAGATTCAGCCCGGCGGGTGCCGCCATGGCAACGGCGAAATTGCGCAGCTCGTCTGCCGTCATGTGCTGGTAGCGCCGCTTCCAGTAGCCGCTCGAGCGCTGGATCAGGGCCAGCTGCCGGCGCGGGTCGGCCATATGCGTGGCCAGGCTGGTGCAAAACATGCCGAGGCGATTGCCGTGCTCGCCTTGCCCGGCGCCATCCAGGGCGACCGGCACCATGGCCACGAGCGGCGCCGCGGGCAGCGCGCCCAGTGCCAGCAAATAGTTGCGCAGGGCAGTCGCGCACAGAACGAGGATCAAGTCATTCACCGTGGCGCCAAGTTGTTTGCCAACGGCCCGAATGCGGGTCAGCGAGCAGGCGCGCGTGGCCAAATGGCGCTCGCCGCTGATGGGCTGATTGAGAATACAGCGCGGCGCCTGGGTGAGACGCGTGTAAGCGGGGTGGTGGCGGCCATCGGCCAGATTCTGGTACAGCCCACGGGCGACAGCCGGCAGCGTGGCCGCTTGGCGGGCGAGTGCGTGTGCGGGCTGCAGCACGGCGCTGAATGGGCTTTGCCGCGGGTGCGCCGATTCGGATTGGGTGCGGGCAAACATCGGCAATGCATGGTCCTGCGGCTCGCTCGCCAGCGCCTCCTGACACAGGCGCATGGCGCCGACGCCGTCCATCAGGGCGTGATGCAGCTTGTAGTAGATGGCGAAGCGGTTGTCCGTGATGCCGTCGATGATGTGGCATTGCCACAATGGCCGCGAGCGCTGCAGCGGGATGCTGTGCAGTTGCGCCACCAATGCAAGCAAAGCGTCCATGTTGCCCGGCTGTGCCAGTGCCTGGTAGCGAATGTGATGGGCCCGATCCAAGTGGGTTGCCTGCGCCCAGAACGGGCGCAAGCGGCGATAGACGAGGCATTGATCGAACGGCGCGCCGATCACGACTTGTTCGCGCAGAGCCCGCGCCAGGGCGGCAACGAAGTCGGGCGCCGCGCCAGGCGGCAGTTTGAATATTTGCAGGCCGCCGACATGCATGGGCTGGTGCCGACGCTCCGGCCAGAAGAACACATGATCGACGGGATTGACCGGGCGCATGGGATCCATGATCTAGCAATATTTCTGCAGCGCAGCACCAAGACACGCATTCCTGTCTCGCACTCACTGCCGACTAGCCGGTGCCGCCAGAGCTTGACTGGCAACTGAGCCTGCAACGAATTGTAACGCGTTTGGCGCGGATGCCCGTGCCCGCCGGCGCGCATGCGGCCCGCGCACTGATACACTTGTGCGCTATTGCAGTTGTTCTGCTTCGCAACGCACGACGGAGATTTCATCCTATGGCCACCGAGCCGCTTATTGCCGTATTCATCGACTTCGAAAACCTGGCCCTGGGGGTCAAGGACATGCCCGGTGGTGATTTCGACATGCGCTTGATCCAGAAGCGCGTGCTGGAAAAGGGCCGCATCGTGTTCAAGCGCGCCTATTGCGACTGGAGCCATTATCGCAAGGACATGAAGGCCTTTCATGCCATGGGCATCGAGATGATCGACATCCCGCAGACCGGCATTTCCGGCAAGAACAGCGCCGACATCCGCATGGTCGTCGATGCCATCGACTTGTGCTATGCCAAGGAACACATCGACACCTTTGTGCTCGTGTCCGGCGATTCGGATTTCTCGCCGCTGGTGTCCAAGCTCAAGGAAAACGACAAGCGCGTGATCGGCTGCGGTGTGCGCTCATCGACCTCGGAGCTGTTGGTCGCCAATTGCGACGAATTCATTTATTACGACGACCTGGTGCGCAAATCCGGTCACCAGCGCAAGCGCCAGAAAACCAGCGGCAAGGTCGACAAGGCCGCCGAAGCGCGCAACATGCTGGTGGAGACGATCACTTCGCTCGAATCCGATTATGACCCGGTCTGGGGTTCGCTGGTCAAGCAGACCATCAAACGGGTTTATCCTGGCTTCGACGAAAGCTACTATGGCTTCAAGAGCTTTTCCGATCTGCTCAAGGACGCCCGCCAGCACAAGCAGATCAAGCTGGACTACGATGCCGAGCGCGGCAATTACAAGGTGGCGCTGGAATAACAGTGCCTGCTACGGTGCATTCCGGTCTGGCCAAGCCAGCAAGCGTCACAGCAAGTTGTGCTGTGCTGAACGAGCTGTACTTGGCCAGCAACCGTCTACCTGCTATTTTGAACAGTGGCATGGTAGACAGTTGGCATGGATTTTGCTTTAAATAAATCCTTGCAATCATAAGGGGGACAGTAATGCTTGCTACTGATATGGCCAGGAACTTGTTGGCTGCCGACATTGGTGAAAGCGAGGCTGTTGATGCCAATGCACTGGGCGCGGCCGAGGCCGAAAAAACAAAACCGTGGCATTCATATGTGCCGCTGGTACACAGCGAGGCCAGATACCGGCCTGACTTGCTTCGTGATCTGCCTGACGCGCTGATAAATGAGGAACTCTATCTCGTTTATCAGCCAATAATCGACTTGCGTTCAGGCCATGTCATTGCGGCCGAGGCGCTGCTGCGCTGGCAGCATCCGCAGCATGGCTTGATCACGCCCGATCAATTCATTCCACTGGTCGAAAGCGCTGGTTTGATCCGCTACATTGATGAGTGGGTGATGAACACGGCGAGCGCACAAATCCAGGCCTGGGGCAAAGCAGAATTGCCGCATATCCGGGTTGCGCTCAACGTTTCGGCAGGTTGGTTTGGGGCGCCGGGCTTTGTGGACAGCGTGCAACAGGCGCTGGCAACGCATGCCGTCGCACCGCAGCATGTTGTTTTGGAAATCACCGAAAGCAAACTGCTGTGGCAAGGAAAGAATACCGAACACGCACTGCGCAAACTGGATGAGCTTGGAGTCGGCATTGCCATTGATGATTTCGGAACTGGTTATGCTTCATTGGCTTATCTGCAATTGCCCATGATCAGCTACCTGAAAATAGATCAATCGTTCATCGCAGGGTTGCCGGACAATGCCAATGATGCGGCCATTGCCACAGCACTTTTGGCCTTGGCAAAAAATCTCGGTTTGACCGCCATCGCCGAGGGCATCGAGACTGAAGAGCAGCGTCAATTTCTGTTGCAGGCAGACTGCGAGGAGGGCCAGGGCTACTTGTACTCGCGCCCGCTGGTCGTTGCAGACCTCGAGTGCATGTTGCGCGAGCAGCAAAGTTCAGCGGACCATGTCTCGCTGCGCCACGCGCAAGTCGGCGCCGTTTGAAAATCGGGGTGCAGGCCGGGCAGCAGATCCATTGTGTTGCATGAGAAGCTCTGAATCATGCCTGGCGCAAGGTTTTTTCGGGTGCGCGGTGGTGGAGGCTGCGTCAGCAGTAGTCGCTGCACGTCACAAAGTGACGCGCAGCGTCAGGTTTGATCGCTCGGTGAATCCCGCTGTGCTCAGGGAAAGACGTTGGTGAAAAAATCCTTGATGTTCTGTTGCGAGTTCACCAGCCAGCTCGGTGCACCGCGATATAGCCCGGCCATTTCGATTGACGGATAACGCTGCGAGATCTCTTTCAGCTGCTCGCCTTGACCGGGTGGGTTGTCAATGAAAAACACGTGCTTGCCTGCCTGAATGAAACGGTCAAATTTACGCGTGTGTGAGTTCCTTGCCCGGATGCCTCGAAAGCTGCCCAACACGGTGCAAAAGAGGATCACAAAGATTGCCAGATAGGCAAATGAGATGCCCTCTGCAAGCGTTTGATCGAGGCCGGACAGGATTGTAATCAGCAGAATCAGAACCGCCAGCCCGGCGCCGAGGGCAGCGCCAATCGCGCCCGAGTGCATGAAATCCGTCTTCATGACTGGAATCACCTGATGCAGGCGTAGACGCTGCGCTTCTGCCTCATCCTCGGTCAGAACATGAATCTGCGGTTTCACAAAACCCGCCTGCTCCAGATCCTGCTCAAAGTGTGCCAAGTCCGTGAGGTCTGTACTGGTGAACAAATAGCGCGTCATTCTCATGCTATGACTCCTCTATCATCATGTTCAGCAGCCGGGCCATTTACCCGGCCCTTGCTTGAATAATACGCCTTCTATTTGCAGATGGATATAGGCCTTTACCCTAGTTCTACAGCCGCTGTTAAGCCTCGGCTCAGCGGCTCCATTGCTGCCAGGATCCGTGGCATGCGGAAGAGGGTATCGTGGTGGCATGGTTGTCATGTCTTTGCTTAGGAATGCGATTTGGACAAGGTATCTGCATACGATTTGCTGGTCATCGGCGGCGGCATCAATGGCGCGGGCATTGCCCGCGACGCTGCCGGTCGCGGCTTGCGAGTGCTGCTGTGCGAGCAGGGAGATCTGGCCAACTATACGTCCTCGGCGAGCACGAAGCTGATCCACGGCGGCTTGCGTTATCTGGAATATCGTGATTTTGGACTGG
>DATGUT010000296.1:0-5762 GCA_035301185.1 Salinisphaeraceae bacterium | reverse complement strand
GCTCATCAGTACACCACTGGCTTGTGAGTACAGGCCATGGCTTGCTATGGCCGAAACCGGATCCAGCGGGGCCGTGCGCCCGAAATCCGGGCATCACAATCATCGATCGAGCCCTCACTGGTCAAAATCAACCAGCATGCGATTAATCTGCCGACGAAGTTGACCGAGAATTTATGTTATCAGATGATCGAGACCAGTTTATGCAACGTGTCGGCTAGGGCGTGTTCACAATCAGCACGACGGCGCGCCGGCGGCCATTTTTTTGCAAGACAAGGCGCAGTGAGCGTACGTTAGTCATTCTACCGTAGCGAACTGCAACGCAGGATTGCGGAAAAATGGCCCCGGCCCGAAGGGTTGCGCCCCCACTTCCATTAAAAGTGGCGCGCCATCCTGCGTTGCGTGGCTTGGTCGTAGGAGTGCTACGACCGGCGCCACGCGCCTTGTCTGGCACAATTTTGGGCAGCAACGCGAACGCCGCGGTGATTGTGAACACGCCCTAACGTCGCTACCTTGTCTAGCAAGGGTTATCCCTGATGGCGCCGGCAAATCTGCTCCGATAGCATGAATCCGGCACTCCAGCCTAGGAGATATACCCATGCAAAGAAAGCTGATGTTCTTCCTTGTCCTGGCCATGGTCGCCCTGATCAGTGGCTGTGCCACCGGGCTTCATTCAGAGTATTTGCGGACTGCTGATTTCACCGCATACAAAACCTTTTATTGGTTACCGCCAATAACGCCAGTCATGATCCGCAACCCCATCATCGACAGCGATATCGTGACCGCGCGTGTTCGCATGGCGACGGTGAAAGCGCTTTCCGACCGCGGATACCAACAAACTCAAGATCGCAGAAATGCCGATTTCATCGTCAGTTACGGCGTATCCACGGAGCAGGAGGTGCGCGGCACGACTTTCGGCGACGGATTCGGCTTTGCCACCTATCCGTTTTACCCCAGTATTTATTATCCTGGTTTCTACTACCCGTTTTACCCATCCAGCTACACCACCCTCGAGGTTTATGAGCAGGCCCACCTGATTCTCAACATCATGGATGGGCAGACCCATCAACTTGTCTGGCGCGGCTGGAACACCATGCGTCTGACCGCGGACAATTTCTCACGCAACTCGATTTTTGAGGCGGTGCAAAACATACTGACGCGCTTCCCGCCGCCCGAATCTGCTACGGAGTAGGGCAGGGCCATGGCGGCTGACTGCCTGCAAGACGATTGGCCTCAAGCACGTTATTAAGCGCGTTGCAAAGGCAGGCTTTTGCTGCCTGTTCCTAACACAAGGACCGGCACCGCATATCCACTCGTCCTCCTGGTGGAAATCGACAGCATCGATCCATGCCGTCAACTGGAGCCGATGCTCATGGCTGCCCCCACCCGATCGTGTTACGACCACGCATCATGACGCGTGCCGTCATAGCGGCACGTCTCAGCGGGTGACCGGCGGCGATAATGCCAATGGCGAAGCGAGCGACAATATTGTCATGGTGTTGGGCAGCGCGGTCACCAATCATGCCTCTGGTGGCCGCAATACGAATGGAGAGTCCTACACAAACACCGTGAATATCCGAGGCTGGACTGTAAACCAAAAATGTTCTGGATGGCTCGAGCTCCACAGGCAACGTACACGACAACGAGGACAACGTATCGGCAGACAAGGTCGGCGGTACCGTATTTGAGGGCCAGTACCGATGCGCGGGCAGAAAACAATCGGATTGAAGTAACCGGCGGTGGCATTTTGCCCGCTGTGCCGGTAACACCGTGACGCAGGCAATAATGTCAAAACTCGTATTCGATTTTCAGCCCGAGGAATAATGCATTGTCCTTGCTTTCGGCAAATGCGCCACCCGGCCGGAAATATCCGACCACACCTTCGAGTTCGATGCTTTTGCTCACTTCAGCGCCGAGTACCAGGTCGATGGCGTAGCCCAAGTCGGGATCGGTGCCATTCGGAGCCGCGTCGAGGTTGGTATCGCGCAGGTTCTCGCTTGCGTGATCCTGGCGATAGCGGTGCCACAGCAGTTGCGCCGAAATGTGGTCGTGCGGCTGCAGCCCGACGCCGGCGGTCCACACCCGGAGGTTGCTCAAGCCGGGATCGAGCACCAGTCCGAGGTAATCAAAATTGACCAGTCCGCCCAAATCCTGTTCGTTGTCCTGCAGGCCGGTCTGGCGGAAGGCACGATCGACTCCACCGGGATTGGCGTCACCGCTGCCGAAAGCATAGCCTGCAATCAACGACGGCGACAGCGGCGCGTCGAAGTGATATATCGCACCCGCGTCGAGGCCCCAGCCACGGATTTCGCTGTCGCCATCATCGCCACGCACATGGGCCAGTTCCAGCCAGTAATCGGTGGAGCCCCAAAGTTCACCAAAAGACTGGATGCCAACGAACAGTGGTCGGGCGCCATTGTCGTCGCGCTCGTGGCGCTTGATCAGGTATGCACCCAGGGTGCGTTGGTCGAGTTGATAGCGGCTACGGGCAATGTAGTAGTCGGCCTCATCTTCCTGCCTGTTGCTGAGCAGATCCTTTTCCTGCTGGCGAGTGGCCGATAATAAAAAAGACCAGGCGTTGTAGTCATAGATCATGGTCACGCCGTCGAGCTGCTCGTCATACAGCCACTGTCGCTCGTCGGCAAACAGCCGGCGGCCAACATAGAGCGAGATTTCACCGCCGCCGGGCATCTCGATCTCCTGGCTGGACACATAAAGCTCGGCCAGTTTCAGCCGAGCCGATTCGTTTTCCGCTTCGCCGCCGACGCCATATTCCCGGGTCAGCTCCAGCCTGGCGAATCCCTGAAACAGCGGCGTTGGGCGATAGCCTATTTCCAGGTCGAGTTCGGGTTCCAGCACAGCTTCGTTCTCGTTTTCTCTGGAGTCGAGGTCGAAATTGCGCTCGGCCTCGTATTGCAGTTCAATTTCGCCGTTTATGTGCCAGGGCGAAGCGGGGGAATCGGTCGTCTCGGTGGCGCCGCTGGCCGCCATTGCGCCCGAAACATTCAATGTCGTGGTCGCGAGCAGCGTCACAATCGCGGCCCGGCGCAACGCGACAGCTCGCGGCAGAGTGGCCGACCACGCGCTGTTACGGGCGGGCTGTTGCCTGGTCATGTTCCTCTGCGCTCGCGGCATAAGACATTGTGCAGTAGTCAATAAGTTGTGACGTGATGTGGCTGCGCCCCGGAATGATCTGGCTCAAATGGATGTGCCGTGCCAGGGCGATGAGTCGCAGGCAGTGCACGCGCGCCGGATCCATGCCTGTCCGCACGGCGTCATAGCCTTGCATGAAAGCCGTGCCATAAGCAGCAAGCGCGGCCGGGCTGCCGTGACGGCGAAGGCCGAGCTCATCCAGGTGCGCAAGGAAATTGGCGACATCGATGGCCGGATCGCCTTCGGCGTAGCAGTCGAAATCCAGCAGCCAGGTCGTATCACCGTCGATCAGCACCTGGTCATGATAAAAGTCACGATGAATTCCGGTCACGGCTGCAGGCGCGAGCGACCGCGCGCTCTGTGCTGCGCCCTCCGCGATGGCGGCGAGTTCCGCCGTGCGCTGAGGCAGACACCTGCCGGCGTGCTCGAGCGCCCGTTCGAGAACCTGCATCTCGTCGTCCAGCGACCATTGCCGCCTGGCCGCAACGGCCGTCGCGTGCAAATGGGCCAGCGCCGCGCCCGCCTGTGCGGCAGGTCGTTGATTCGCACCGGGAAACAAAAATGCATCGAGCGAACGTCCCGGCACTGCTTCCTGCAGCCATAAAGCTGGTGTTGCGACACAACCGCGCGGTGCAGGCACGCCAACGCGAGCCGGGGCGCGCCCGTCCAGGCCATGTGCGCGCAGTGCTGCGTGCAACCTGGGCGTGCGGAGATCCGGGCCCTTGGCTCGCATTTTGCCAAGCAGTATCAGGGCACCGTCATTACCGGCACCTTCGATGCGATAGCGAATCAGCGCGCGTCGCCCCGGTTTGTGGCGCACGAGTTCGGGCTCGGTGCGCTGTAGAGTTTGTGACAGCGCCTTGGCCAGCGCTGGCGCCATGGTGGTGGCGTCGAGCGCGGCGGACAGTGCCGGCATGGCCGGGTCGACCGGGGCTGAGCCGGGGCCGGGTTGTCTGCAGGCAAGCACCTCTGCGGCTCGGGTGATCACCTGGCAGGCTCGCTGTTGCCAGTTGGGACGACGCTGGCGGAAACCTTCGCTGATCAGTGCCAGCAGCGCGCGCGCATGCTGGACGGTGCTCGCCTCGGCCCGCGCCGGGCCGCCAGCATCAGTGTAGCCGGCAAGAAAGGCACTGCCGAAGTGGTCTGTCGTGATCCTGCCATCGATCTTGTGCGCATCGAGTCGGGCGAGGAAGCTGCCGACATCCCGCGCTGGGTCGCCCGTCGCCGCGCGATCCCAGTCGATGATGGTGGCACAGCCGTCATGAATCAGTATCTGATCAGCGCTGAAGTCACCATGAATCAGCGTTTCGGTGAATGCGGTTTGCGCCAGCCTCTCGGCAAGCTGTTGGATGACCGGTGCCGCCATTCGTGCCAGATGGGGTGCGAGTGGCACCAGATCAGACGCGATGGCAGCGAGCTCGGCGGCCTCATCGCTGCGATCCAATGTCGTCTGTGGGCGCAGCGACGCTTGATGCACGTGCGCCAGCGCCTGCCCGGCTGCCCGCCAGTCGGCAAGTGCCGCAATCTCGTCTGCTCCGGCATCAAGTGTCGTGCCTTCAAGCCAGCGCCAGGCAATACAGCGTCGCCGCTCGGACACGCCCAGAATTGGTGCGCCATTCAGTTGTGCTGCGATGCGGGCGCCTTCCAGCGCGGCCGGGAAATCGACTTTCGTATAGGCTTTCACCTGCGCCCGTTGGGCCGGATCGCCGGCGCTGATCACCAGGCGGCGGCGGGCCTTGTAGCGCAACAGCCGCAAGTTGGTCGCTGCCGATTCGTTGCCGGTCAAGCTATGCAGAAACGCCTTGCCTCGTTGTGGATCTGCGATGCGCTGTGCGCCCTTGAGCTTGCGATCGAGGGCCAGTGGCACGATCGCAAGGCAGTATTTGTCATGGAAAATCACCGGATTCGGCGCAGCGTGCCATTTGCGGCGTGCGCGAACCTCGGCATACCGAGCTGGCGGATATGCCATGACCGCGACCGCTGCCAGTCCGTCGCTCGCAGCCGGTGCAAGCGAGGCGACGCAGTTGGTGCCGGGCTTGTAGCGCAAATGCAGCGACCGCATTGGTGGCAGCGTCTGCACTGCGCCCAGCGCCTGCGGATCGAGCGCCAGGCGCAGCCCCGGCAGCTCTGAGTCGCGCGCCACAATGGCCTCGTCAGCCGGCGGCAGCATGCTTTGTCTCTCCTTCGCTGCACCACATGGCGGCATAGCCGCCGCGCTGTGCGAGCAATGCCATGTGATTGCCATCGCCGGCCACGCGCCCGCCGCTGATATGGACGATGCGCCCCGCCTGTGCCGCCAGGGCAAGGTCATGCGTAATCAGCAGCGTCGTGCGGTTTTTTGCCAGGCGCCAGATGGCCTCGATGACAGCCTGCTCATTGGCGCGATCGAGTCCAACTGTGGGCTCGTCGAGAACCAGTATCGGCGCGTGGCGCAGCGCTGCGCGGGCGATGGCGATGCGCTGGCGCTGGCCGGCCGACAACGTCGCGCCACGCTCGGCGATTGCGGTGTCATAGCCATTGGGCTGCATGGCAATGAAATCATGCGCATTGGCCAGCTTTGCGGCCTGCTCGATTTCTTCGCGCGTGACCTCGCGGCCCGCACCGAGGGCGAT
>DATGUT010000295.1:0-2075 GCA_035301185.1 Salinisphaeraceae bacterium | reverse complement strand
CAGCACCAGACCGGCGCCGGGCAGATCGAGCCGATGGCGTTCGTGCGCGATGCGCTCATGCAACAGGAAGCCGATCAGGCCGATCGCCAGCGCGCCCACCGGCAGGCTGACCAGGAAGATCCAGCGCCAGGTCAGATATTCGGCAAACACACCGCCCAAGGTCGGCCCGACAATGGCCGACAGGCCCCAGACGCTGGACAGCCAGCCCTGGATGTGGCCGCGCTCGCGCAGGGTGTAGAGATCCCCGGCGAGCGTGTTGACGGTGGCCATGATGGAGCCGGCGCCAATGCCCTGCAGGCCGCGGAACACGATCAGGGCCGGCATGTTCCAGGCCGCCGCACAGGCGGCGGAGCCAGCCAGGAAGATCAGCGCGCCGCCGATCAGCACCGGCTTGCGCCCATACATGTCGGCCAACTTGCCGTAAATGGGAATGGTGACCGTCTGCGTCAGCAGGTAAATGGAGAACACCCAGGTGAACAGCGCGAAACCGCCCAGATCGCCCACGATCTGCGGCACCGCCGTGGCGACGATGGCGGTGTCCATGGCCGCCAGCATCATGGTCGCCATCAAGCCGGCAAGAATCCAGCGCCGCCGTTGATTATCCATTGTCTGCTCGGCCATCGGCCAAGTATAAGATGTGCGAGTCTGTTACGGTGCGTGCTGTCCTGCACCTTTTTTGCTTTTGCATTGTCCAAGCAAGCATGGACACGAGCATCACGCGTTGGCTGGCCTTTTGCCTGCTGTTTGGCCTGGCGTCCGCGGCCCACGGCGCAATCTATCGCTGCGAGGTGCACGGCGAAACCATTTATACGGATCAGGAATGCGACCCCGGCCAAGGTGAGAAGCTGGATCTGGACAGCGCCAGCGAGCCCAATGGTTTTCCGTTCGTCACCCCCGGCATCACGGATCTGGCGCAGTCATACGAGCAGCGCATGCAGCGCAGCGCGGCAGCACGCACCCGGCAGCATGCGGTGCCCGACGTGGAGTGCCCGTCTGAGCAAGCCATCGCAGAGGCAATTGCCGCGCAGCGGGTGACCTTGTGCATGACAGCCGACGAAGTGCGGGCGGCACAGCATGAGCACAACGAACAGCCCAAGATTTATCAGCGCATCTTGAGCGCGGGTGCACCCGTTCTGGACTGGGTGTATCCGGAAAACGCTGCCGAGTGGCCCGTCGTCGTGCGCTTTCATGCAGGCCACGTCGTCAGCTTCAGCGCGCAGTTGCCACCCTATTATCAATCCCGCCAATATCGCCATTATGGCGGCTATGATCGTGGTTATTGGCGCGATGGCCAGCATCAGCGACGCGCTCACGGCCACCGCCATGCACCAGGCAACACCAAGCGCGGACTTTATCAGCTGCAGCTGCCCACCATGATTGATCCGCCCAGCATCGCCGGCTATCCGCAATCTCGGCCCGACCGATTACGCCAGCCGGTGCATGGCCCAAGACGGCACGCACCGCGACATTCGCATTTTCATGGCCGGCGCGGACTCAACTCCGGCTCGCGCCATGCGGGGCCGTGGCATTCCAGGCGCGGCCACACTGGCAAAAGCCGCCATTAAACTCGCTAAACCTGCGCTCAGCGCAGCATGAACTGGATTGGCACCGTCAATTCCAGGCGCTGCTTGTTGATCTCGGCCGGCATGGCCGGCAGCGGATCGGCGCGCTTGATCAACTCGGCCACGGCATCATCGAGCAGCTTATGCCCGGAGCTGGACTGGATGTGCCAGTCAAGCACCCGGCCGTTGCGATCCATGACGAAATGCAGCACGACCGTACCCTCGATGCGCCGCCGGCGGGCGCGGCGCGGATATTGTTGGTGCTTTAGCAACCAGGCGCTGAGCTGACTCTGATAACTCGGCGGGATGTCGGCGGCGGTGCCGGTCGCCCCCATTTCACCCGCCGCGCCGCCATCGCCGGCGCTGTCTTGGGGCTTTAACGCAGCGTCGTCGACGCTTGGCAGGTCGCTGCTGGAGTCCACGCTTGCATCAGCGGCAGGCGGTTGTGACTGTGGCTCTGGTTCGGGCTCAGGCTCAGGTTCGGGCTCAGGCTCAGGTTCGGGCTCAGGCTCA
>DATGUT010000294.1:0-12006 GCA_035301185.1 Salinisphaeraceae bacterium | reverse complement strand
CATTCATTCGTCATCCCGGCAGCGCTGACAGCATCATCGTCGGCGAACTGCCCGTGCCGCAGCCGGGGCCGACGGACGTGCTCGTGCACATGGAGGCCAGCGCCGTCAATCAGGTGGATTTGTTCGTCCGCTCCGGCGCCTTTCCGACCCATACACCTTTTCCCTTCGTCATCGGCCGCGACCTGGTGGGCACGGTGGCGGCGGCCGGGCCCGGCACCGAATTTGCTGCAGGTGATCCGGTCTGGTGCAACAGCCTGGGCCACCATGGCCGCCAGGGCGCCTTTGCGCAGTATGCCGTGGTCGCGGCCGAGCGGCTGTATCCGCTGCCGGCGCAGGTCGAGCCAAGCCAGGCGGCGGCAGTCCTGCATCCTGGCGCCACCGCCCACTTGGGCTTGCTGCGCGAGGCGCGGCTGAGCGCGGGGGAAACCCTTCTCGTCGAAGGCGCCGCCGGCGGTGTCGGCAGCGCCGTCGTGCAAATGGCAAGCACCCTGGGCGCGCGCATCATCGCCACAGCCGCGGCGCAGGATGAGTCCTGGTGTCGTTCCTGCGGCGCCGACGTGGTTTACGACTACCACGACCGGGATTTGTATCAGCAAATAGGCGCAGCCGCGCCCGATGGTGTTGATGTGTGGTGGGACACCAGCGGGCGCAACGATTTCAGCCAGTGTCTGCCGCTGCTCGCCATGGGCGGGCGTGCCGTCGTCATGTCCGGCCTGCAAGGGGCCAGCCCGACCCTGCCGGTGGGCCAGATGTACCCCAGGGAAATCACCTTGCATGGCTTCGCCATCAGCAATGCATCGACCAGCGATCTGGCGGCCGCGGCCAAAACCGTCAATCGCTTGCTCGACATGGGGCGCCTGCAAGCCCGCATCGGCGCCACTTTCCGTCTGGCCGACGCGGCACAGGCCCATGCGGCTCTGGAGGATGGCAGCGTCAAGGGGCGGATCGTGGTGCTGCCCTGAATGCAGCCTTGAATGCAACCTTGGTGCTGCAGCCTGTGGCTGTTTCTGCAGCTAGTGGACGGTCGGCGGCGGCGCCTGCGGATCCTCCAGCAACACTTCGACATCCGCGGCGTTGAAGACATAAACCGCGTTGCAGAAATGGCACTGCGTTTCAATTTCACCCTGCTCGGCCAGCACGTCGTGCAACTCTTCCCGGCCCAGCTGCTGCAGGGCCGCGCCAAAGCGCGCCCGCGAGCAGGTGCAGGCGAAACGCAGCGGCACCGGCGCATAGACGCGCGGCTGTTCTTCGTGGAATAGACGATACAGGACGTCGTGCGCGCTCAGGCTGGTGAGCTCGGTCGCGGTCACCGTGTCGGCCAGGTAATTGATGCGCTCCCAAGCGTCGTGGTCGACGATTGCGTCGTCCTCGGGCAGCTGTTGCAGCAGCAGGCCGGCGGCACCTCGCGCATCGGCCGCCAGCCACAGCCGGGTTGGCAGCTGCTCGGATTGGGCAAAATAGGTTTCCACGCAGCCGGCAATGGTTTGCCGCTCGAGCGGGACTATACCCTGGTAGCGCCGGCCGTGGCGCGGCTCGAGCGTGATGATGACGCGGCCATCGCCGATCAGGCTGGCAAGGGTCGCATCGGCCACCTGGGCCAACGCCTGCTGGTCATAGCGGGCGACGCTGCGCAGCCGCTGGGCGCGCTCATGGTTGCCAGGGTTGGATTCCGCCATGAGCAGGCTGACGGCGCCGCGACCGCGGATTTCGATGCCCAGCGTGCCATCGAGCTTGACCGTTGCCGTCAGCAGCGCACAGGCAGCCAGCAACTCGCCGAGCAGGCGCTCGATCACTGCCGGATAGGCATGCCGGGCGAGCGCATCGCGGTACGTCTCGTCAAGCTGGGCGATTTCGCCGCGCACGGCGGTACCGTCGAATAAAAAGCGCTGCAGTTGATCCACGGAAAACCTGTCGTGTAATTGACCGCACATTATAACCCGCGCCTTCGCGTTGGCTGCAGACTCGATGCTATAGCACCAGTTCCATATAGCGCGCGCCGGCCACCGGATTGTAGCGATAGGCGCCGATGTCCCGAAAGCCAAGCTGTGCATAAATATGTTGCGCGGCCGCCATCGACGGCAAGGTATCAAGGCGCACCCGCTGGTAGGCCGCAGTGCGCGCCGCCGCAAGCGCAGCCTGTGTCAAGCTCAGGCCAAGGCCCCGCCCACGCCCTTGCGGTGCAACATAAAGGCGCTTGAGCTCGGCCACCAACGGCAGCTGCAGTGGGCGCAAGGCGACACAGCCGACGGCTTCATGGCCGCACATCGCCAGCAGCAATGCGCCTGCCGGCGGCACGTAGTCGCCCGGCAGCGCGGCCAATTCGGCGGCAAAGCCCTGGAAAGTGAGATCGATGTCCAGCGATTGCGCGTAGGCGAGGAACAAGTGTTTGGCACGGCGCACATGGGCAGCAGATGCGGCCTGGATTATGTGCATGGTCTGCAGTTGTGTCGTCATGGCGGCCTGCAAGATAGATGCGGATCGGTTGCACTGTCATTGCTTGCCGCATTCGCGCTGACATCGTTGGCAGCCATCCAAACCAGCGTCATGCTGTCATTGAATGCCTTGATATCGGCGCCATAGTACCGAAATTGATGCTGTCCATTTCGCCATTCGCTGCAGCTCATATCTGCGCGACAGCCGTCACCGCCCATGCTTGATTACATCCTCTACGCAGTCGCCCTGTTGCTGGTGCTGGGCGGCTTGGCCGGCTCCATTCTGCCATTGCTGCCCGGTATTCCGATGATTTTCGGCGGCTTGTGGCTGGCCGCCTGGCTGAATGGCTTTCAGCATGTGGGCCTGTGGACGCTGAGCCTCATCGCCTTGCTGGGGCTGGCCGCGCTCGTGCTCGATTTCGTCGCCGGCGCCCTCGGCGCGCAGCGCGTGGGCGCCAGCAAAGCGGCAATCTGGGGCGCTCTTATCGGCACGATTATCGGCCTGTTTTTCGGCTTGCTGGGCCTCTTGCTGGGCCCATTCATTGGTGCTTTGTTGGGCGAGTTGTCCAGCGGCAACAGCGTGCTGCGCTCGACCCATATCAGCTTTGCCACCTGGATCGGCATGCTGCTCGGGGCGCTGGCCAAGCTGGTTCTGTCGCTCATGATGATCGGCATTTTCCTGCTCGCACAGATATGGTGAGCCGGTTATCTGCGGCTTTTGCCACAGCGCCATCAACAAGCCAGACGCCTGCGCACCAAACTCAATGGCCGTCGCGGATGGGCGGCGTGAACTGCAGCATGGTGTCCCAAGGGAAATAAATCCAGGTGTCCTGCGACACTTCGGTGACATAGGTATCGACGAACTGGCGCCCCTGCGGCTTCGCATAGATCGTCGCAAAATGAGCTTTGGGCAGCATTTCCCGCACGATTTTTGCAGTGCCGCCAGTATCCACAAGTTCATCCACAATCAGCACGCGGGCGCCGCCATCGTCTGCAACCAGCGCCGGATCAACCCGTTTGAGCACTTCCAGCGCCCCCTGGTTGCGATAATCATGGTAAGAAGTGACACAAACGGTATCGATGACACGGATGCCGAATTCGCGCGCAATGATGGCCGTAGGAACCAACCCACCGCGGGTCACGCACGCAATTGCCTCCCATTCACCGTGATCGACCAAGCGCCAGGCCAGCGCGCGAGCATCACGGTGCAACTGCTCCCAGGAAACCCGGAATGCCTTGTCCTGCATGTTTTGTTTGCTCCAAAGCGGTATATTATCGGCAATCGGGGCTGCGGAGGAAAGGGCTGCAATATCTTTTTTTACGGTTGGGTTCGCTTGGCGTACCTTCGGCAGCACTCTCGTCGCCATAAACCGCCGCCGCTCGCTTATTGTGCAGCCTCGAACAACAAGGGATTGCAGCCGTATAGTGAAGCAAGTGCCATGCCCGTTGCATAAGCGCAGACTTGCGGGTGCTGCCGTCTGCCATAACCAACAGTTTTACGGCTACTGCCATCAATCATTCGCGAGTCCGCCAGAAACATGCCGCATACAAGTCCCAGAAACACCGAGCTGATCATCCTGCTGGGCTTGATTGCCGCCATCGGGCCGCTGTCCATCGACACTTATTTGCCCAGTCTGCCAGCCATCGGGGAGGAGCTGAGCGCGGCTTCGGCCCTGGTGCAGCAAAGTGTCAGTGCGTATTTTTTCGGCTTGGCGGCCGGCCAGATCCTTTGCGGGCCGCTCTCTGATCGCTTCGGACGCCGCCCCATCCTGTTTGGCGGCCTCGGCCTTTATCTTGTGGCCACGCTCGCCTGCATCAAAGCGCCCACGATAGGCGTGCTGATTGGCGCGCGTGCATTGCAGGGGCTTGGCGCCGCAGCTACACCTGCTGCGGGGCGTGCGGTCATTCGCGACATCTGGTCCGGCGACCAGGCGGCGCGCGCCATGTCCTTCGTCATGATGGTGACCGCTTTTGCGCCGCTGCTCGCGCCGATCATCGGCGGTCAGATCCATGCCCACTTCGGCTGGCGCGCCATTTTCTGGCTCATGCTTGCCTTTGGCTGCATGCTCGTGGCCCTGGTGCAATTTCGCCTGCCGGAGACGCATACCGCTGCGCGCCGTGCGGGAATCAGCATCGCTTCTTATTTTCGCGCCTACGGCCATATCCTGGCCGATCGCCATGCCTGGGGTTATCTGCTCGCCGGCGGCCTGTCGTTTGCGACCATGTTTGCCTATATCACCGGCTCGCCTTTCGTCTACATCCACTTCTTCGGCGTGTCGCCGGAATATTTCGGCTTCTTCTTTGGCCTGAACGTGATCGGCCTGACGCTGGGCAACTGGCTCAACAGCCGCTTCGTCGCCCGCCTCGGCTATCTGCGCCTGCTCGGCGCTGGCACTGCAGTAAGCGCCAGCAGCGTTCTGGCACTGCTGATCTGCTCCTACACTGCCACGGGCGGCATTGTTGCCGTCGTCATCACGCTGCTGTTCGCGGTGGGCCCGGTCGGCATGACCGGCGCAAATGCGATTGCTGGCCTGCTCAATCTTTATCCACACAATGCCGGCGCGGCATCGGCACTGTTCGGCGTTGCCCAGTTCGGCTTTGGCGCCGTAGCGGGCATACTGACCGGTCTGTTTTACAGCGGCACGCCTGTGGCCATGGCACTGGCCATGATGCTCATGGCCGGCGGCGGCTTCCTGGCCTGGCTGTGGTTATGGCTGTCTTTGCGCCACACCCTGCAGCAGCCGGGCTGACGCCACTTGCCGCTCTAAGATTCCATCTTGCACAGCTCTTCAGTGGTCTTCTTGTTGATCGCCTCGATGGAGCGCTCGTCGAGCCCGTATTCCTTGAGAATGGCGAGCCATGCATCCGTTTGCTGAAATGCCTGCAGCTGTTCGTCAAAGCGATCCCGCAGCTCTTCGCTGTCCTGGGCAAAACTGAACGCGCCCCAGCTGCGCAATTTGTGCCGCGCGATGGGGTCCTTGAACGGATTCAAGGCAAACGGCTTTTTCGCATACGGCTTGGCCGCCTCCACCGCGTCACTCTCGGCAGCAAGGCCAGCGACCGTAAACTGTGTGGCGGCATAGGCGTTAATCCTGCCTTCAGTCAGCGCGTCGATGGCATCCTGTGCCGTCTCGAGTTCGACCAGCTGTTCATCGGCAATACCGGAATCACGGGCAAAACCAGCTTCGCTGGCACCCGCGACCACACCAAGCTTCATCTCCGAGTCTTCGGCGATATTGCCAAAACTGCGCAGCTTCTGCGGATTGCCCTTGAGCACCAGAAGCCCTTCGCCATAGCTGGTGTTCGGCTGCGAAAACAAAACCTGTTCGCAGCGCTCCGGCAGAATGGCCTGGCCTGCCGCGACCATGTCGACTCGCCCTGAGTTGACCGCATCCATGAGTTTGCCGAACGGCATGACCGTCCACTGGATGTCGGTGATGCCCAGTTCCTTGAGCACTTGCTTGGCCGTCTCGGGGCCAAAGCCCATGGCCTGGCCTTCGTCGTCGATGTAGCCATAAGGTTTTTCATTGGCCACGGCGATGCGGATGAAGCCGCGATCCTTGATTTGGTCGAGCGATATGGCTGCCGCCCCAGTAGCCAGCCCAGCTAACAGCATGCCCACTACACCCATGGCCCAAAGCCTGTTCATGCGCATCAGACGAAACATGTTCAACTCCTTGTTTATTATTGAGCAGCAGCTCGAAACGCGTACTAATGACACGCCCCGGCCGAATTCACGCCTCGTCGCCAACCTTACTTTACGCCTTGTGCCACGGCAACCATGCGCCAGCAAAGTCGAGTATTTTCCCTGTGCAAAAAGGTTTGTACTCATTTGGCGGCTGTGCTAGCTTTGCCTCAGGAGTGCTTGCAAGACAATAAGCAAGGGAGATACCCAATGACTCAGGCAGCCACAGCAGATCAGGCCCAAGAGCATGTTGTCAGCGAATCCGAGGTCAAACGCGCTGTCGCCGCCGCCGGCCTGGGCAACGCGCTTGAATGGTTCGATTTCGGCATTTACAGCTACATGGCCGCGACCATTGGCTATGTTTTCTTCCCTTCCGAAAGCGGCACCGCCTCGCTGATCGGGTCGTTCGCGGTATTTGCGATCGCCTTCGTCGCGCGCCCGCTGGGCGGCTTTTATTTCGGCCCGCTCGGCGACAAGATCGGGCGCAACAAGGTGCTGGCCTATACCATCATCATGATGTCGGGCGCCACGTTCTGCATCGGCCTGATCCCGGGCCATGCGACAATTGGCGTATGGGCGCCTATTCTGCTGATCGTGTTTCGCCTGATCCAGGGCTTTTCCACGGGCGGCGAATATGGCGGCGCGGCGACCTTCATCGCCGAATTCTCGCCCGATGAAAAGCGTGGCTACCTGGGCAGCTGGCTGGAGTTCGGCACCCTCGGCGGCTACAGCCTTGGTGCGGTCCTGGTCACGGCCATTTCCATCATGCTCTCGGCCGAGCAGTTCGAAACCTGGGGCTGGCGCATTCCGTTCTTCATCGCCGGGCCGCTCGGCCTGTTCGGGTTGTGGATGCGCCTCAAGCTCAAGGAAAGCCCGGCGTTCGAGCAAAACCTGGCGGATACCAAGAAAAAGGACCCGACGTTCCATGAAATCCTGATCGTCAACCTGCGCCTGCTGGCGCTGTGTATTGGCCTGGTGCTGATCCTCAACATCGCCTACTACACCGTACTGAGTTATCTGCCGACCTATCTCACCGAAGTGCTGCGCATGGATTCATCGCGTTCGCTGGTGTTTCTCGTGCTGATGATGCTGGCCATGATGTGTGTCGTCGGCGTCGTCGGCAAGATATCCGACCGCTTTGGCCGCCGTCCGGTGTTGCTGGCTGCCTGCGTCGGCTTTGTCGTGCTGGCCTATCCGGCCTTCTGGCTGCTCGCCCAGGGCAGCGCCATTACCACCATTGTCGGACTGGCCGTCATCGGCGGCCTGGTCTCGCTGCTGGCGGGTACGATGCCGGCAACCCTGCCGGCGATTTTCCCCACCCACATCCGCTACGGCGGGTTGGCCATCTCCTATAATATTTCTACTGCTTTGTTCGGCGGCACCGCACCGCTGGTCATCACCTGGCTGATCACCTCCACAGGCGACAATTTCGTGCCCGCCTACTATCTGATGTTTGCCGCTGCCATCGCCATTGGCCCCATTCTCGCCATCCCGGAAAGCGCGGGCCGGCCGCTGGTCGGCTCGATGGCCATGCGCGGCCAGGCGGACGACTTCGGGCCGGATGCGGTCGAGCAGCCGGTGCCGCCGCCGGCCGGAGCGGCCAAGTCATGATGGCTGCCTTCTGTTCGCATCAGCAGTCCATGGATTGCTGAACAAGTAAAAGCAAAGCGCCGGCAGAATTTGATCTACCGGCGCCTTTTTGTGCATGGATGGCCGTCCGCAGTTCGCGGGCGCTAAAATCAGCCGCCGGTTATGTAATTTTCCAGCTGCTCGATCATGAACTGCTGCTCGGAAATCACGGCCTTGACCAGATCGCCGATGGAGACCACACCGAGCAATTTGCCCTCTTCCATTACCGGCAAATGGCGGATGCGCCGCTCGGTCATCAACGCCATGCATTCCTCCACCGTCTCGTGCGGCTTGACGAAGATGACACGCTCGGTCATGACCGCGGAGACGCTTGTTTCCTTGGAAGAATGACCGGCAAGGATGACCTTGCGCGCGTAATCCCTTTCCGACATGACGCCCACGAGCTTGTCCTCTTCCATGACCAGTACTGCCCCAATGTTCTTTTCCGCCATCATGGCAATGGCATCATAGACAGAGTCATTAGGGCTGACGGACCAGACGTTACCGCTTTTTCCTTCCAGCAATGCCCTGACTTTTTTCATTTCAGCCTCCTGAAGTGGAATATTTCCCGGCGCCCCCGTTCGCCTTGTACTACATATAATCTGAAACAGGAGTGAAGGCAACCGAAGCAAATTGCATGCCGGTGCCAAGTGTGCGGACAGCCGCCATGAGCGGGCTCAGGCGACGATTACGAGCAACGACTGCGACAACGGCACGAAATGCGGGATTTCATTTGGTGCCGAAGATTCGATCGCCCGCATCGCCCAAGCCAGGCAGAATATAGCCGGCAGCATCGAGGCGTTCATCAATGGATGCCGTATAAATCTCAATATCCGGATGCGCTGCCTCGATGCGCGCCAACCCTTCCGGCGCCGCAACCAGAAACAAGCCTTTGATATGGGTGCAGCCGGCGGCCTTGAGCATGTCCACGGTGGCGACCAGCGAGCCGGCGGTCGCCAGCATCGGGTCGATGATCATGGCGATGCGCTCGCTCATGCGCCCTGATAGTTTTTCATAATAAATCATCGGTTCCAGCGTCTGCTCGTCGCGCTGCAGCCCGACCACGCTGACCTTGGCCGCGGGAATCATGTTGAGCACGCCGGGCAGCATGCCGATGCCGGCACGCAGAATGGGCACCACGGTTATTTTTCTGCCCTTGAGGCGCCGCACCGCAGTCGGACCGGCCCAGGCTTCGATGGCAACCTCTTCGGTCGCCAGATCGCGCGTGGCCTCGTAGGTCAGCAACGCCGCGATCTCGCTCGCCAGTTCGCGAAAATGCTTGGTACTCATGCGGCGCTCGCGCATCAAACCCAGCTTATGGGCGACAAGCGGATGCTCGACTTCGACAATCTTCATGGGCGGCTGGCACGGCAACTGGCGACGGGGCAAGCATAATGCAATAGCGTGGCGGATTCACCCACCCCGAGCACAAAATTGCCATCCGCTGCGTCAACCCGGCCGTGTATGGCGGCGCCAGAATACGCGCCTGCTCACTATGAGATAATGCATGGAGTTTCATAAAGTACAGGACAGCGAGTCGAGTATGCGTTATTTTCTTGGCGCGGCCCTTGTGTTGGCGTTTGTTCTTGCCGGCTGTGCTTCCAGCAAGCGCGTCGTGGTCGATCCCCAAGGCGTGAACCAGGCGCAGTATGAACATGATCTGGCCGAGTGCCGGGCCATTACCGGCCAAGTGAGCACCGGCCGCGATACGGCCGAAGGTGCCGTCGGCGGCGCCGTTTACGGCGGCCTGATCGGAGCCATCTTCGGCGGCTCGCGCGGGGCAGCCCGCGGCGCTGGGACAGGCGCCGTGGTGGGCGGCGGCAGCAAGGCGCAACAAGCGGAAAAGGAAAAATCGCGCGTGGTCAAGAACTGCATGCGTGGACGTGGCTATCGGGTGCTGAACTAAGCGCGCCGGCCACAAGCCAATCACACCGGCCAGTTCGGTAGAATGCATGCTGATTGCGCCTGCCCCCATGGCGCTGCATTGCCTGGCTGTTGCATTGCCTAACTGAGGACAACCATGCTGATTGTGATCTCGCCCGCTAAAACACTGGACTATGACAGCCCGCTGCCCGCGCACGAGGCGACCCAGCCGCGGCTGCTCGAACACAGCGAGGAACTGGTCGAGCGCGCGCAGCAGCTGTCGCCGGACGATATCCGGCAGCTGATGAAGGTAAGCGACAAGATTGCCCAGCTCAACGAGCAGCGCTTCGCCGAATGGACGACCCCGTTCACCGAGGACAATGCCCGGCCCGCCATCTTCGCCTTCAAGGGTGATGTTTACACTGGCCTGGACAGCGAGCATTTCAGCGCAGAGGACCTGGCCGCCGCGCAGCGCCGCCTGCGCATCCTGAGCGGGCTTTATGGCGTCCTGCGCCCGCTCGATCTAATGCAGCCTTATCGCCTGGAAATGGGCACCCGGCTGGACAACGCGCGCGGCAGGAATCTGTACGCGTTCTGGGGTGATCTCATCAGCGAACAACTGGCCGCAGACATGCACACGGCGGGCACCGACACGCTGATCAACCTGGCCTCGAACGAGTACTTCAAGGCCGTCAAGCCAAAACAATTGCCCGGCCCCATCATAGAGCCCGTTTTTCAGGACGAGAAGAACGGCCAGTACAAAGTCATCAGTTTTTGGGCCAAGAAAGCCCGCGGCCGCATGGCGGCCTGGATTCTGCAACAGAACATCACTCGGGCCGAACATTTGCGCCAATTCACGGAAGATGGCTATCGCCATGATCCGCAAGCCAGCAGCGACCACAAACCAGTGTTCCGCAGGCCCGAACAATAACCCATAAAGCCATTTCTTATCACATCTCTATAAAGACTATCGGCGGTGCTGGAAAGCTCTTGTCATGACGAGCCTGCAGCCTTTGCCGCGTTAAGAATATTCTTTGCACACACGGCCCAACAGGATCACTTGTGCATGCGGCATTGCCTGAGCAAAAGCACCTGTCAGGATGCAATTATCCTATTAATGATGTATAATAAGAAACACGTTGCCGACACACGGCAAATCCGAATTCCAAACCCATGTTTTTACCTTTTCTTTTGGCCGTCAAGTGGAGGTTTTACTATGGCTACAATACGCAAATACATGGTCTCGTTCAGCTTCTCTGTCGTGGCCATGCTGGCTCTGATTTCCTTTGTTTTCCTGGGCTCCTCGCTGACGCATGAGCTTTCCGGCCTGGCCACTTATGCCGTGGCGTTGTGCACTGCGACCGCAGTAGCCGTCGCTCTGGCCGTGCCCATGATCAGCATTGGCAAGTCCAGAGAACTCGAACTTGAGGGCGACGAACATACTGCCTGACATTATTCGCAATCAAGGCGATCGCAAGCCGCAGCCTGCTTCAGGCTGCGGCTTTTTCATGCATGCAGTAGAAACGCCGGCCGCATCGGACTCGCGCTTTGTTCCATTGCACTAATCGTACTGCCCTTAATTTGTTGTACGGTGGCAAGCCACCGTTCAGGCCCGTCGAATCATAATCCATAGTCAGATAAATAGACTTTCCGCAGGTTTACGCAAACGATTGCAAAACAATGCGCACACAGCAAATACAAAAAACACGATCTGACGCCAACCTGCGCGCAGCCACGCCTAATGTGCACCGCAGCGCGAGGGCACGGCTCTCGTCACACTGGACCAACTGGGGCCAGTGGCTCGCCCTGATCACCATGACCACGGATCATGTCACGCGCTACCTGCTGCCCGATGCCTGGGACATGGGCTGGGCCAGCTCCTCGATCGGGCGCATCGCCTTTCCGCTGTTTGCCGCCATGGTGGCCTGGCACGGGCTGTTCAATACCCGCAACGTGCACCGTTATGCCTGGCGCATCCTGGTCATTGGCCTGTTTGCGCAAATTCCGTACATGACCATGCCGCGTGCCGCTTTCCAGCTCAATATCTGCTTTACTCTCGCGCTGGGGCTGGTTTGGGGCTATTGGCTGCGCGAGCTGGCGCGGCGCGTCACGCGTCCCTCCACCAGTTCCGCCTTCGCCATGGCGCTGATCGCCGCCTCCTTGATTCTCTGGTACGGCGCCGGTTACTGGGTTGAATACCACCATCTGGGATTGCTGTTGATTCCGGCCTACATGCTGGCTTTCCAGACATTGAGCCAGATGACCTGGGAATCCGCCGCCCGCCTCTTGCCGATCCTGGCCGCGCTGCCGGTACTGCTGGTCGCCGGCTCGATGAACAGCTCCGACATGGCCAAGTTTTTCACCGTGGCCACCACGCTGGTGATGCTGTGCATGGCC
>DATGUT010000293.1:0-2955 GCA_035301185.1 Salinisphaeraceae bacterium | reverse complement strand
CACTTGAGCAGCCGTCGCGGTGACAGCGCAATATCCAGAGAACTTGCAGGTTTGAAGCCAAAACGCCGGCACAGGGCCGGCGTTTGCAATGGTGCTTGGCTCGGGCCAAAGGGCCCGCAGCCATCAACGCTTGGAGTATTGCGGCGACTTGCGTGCCTTAAGCAGGCCGACCTTCTTGCGTTCGACGCGGCGCGCATCGCGTGTCACGTAACCGGCGGCACGCAGCGGCGAGCGCAGCGTCTCATCATATTCAATCAATGCGCGGCTCAGGCCGTGGCGAATCGCCCCGGCCTGGCCATTCGGGCCACCGCCCCGCACCGTGACGAAAATGTCAAAACGATCCAGGGACTCAGTTGCCTCGAGCGGCTGGCGCACAATCATGCGCGAGGTCGGACGCCCAAAATATTCATCCAGCGTCTTGCTGTTGACCTTGATCTCGCCACTGCCGGGCTTGATGAATACGCGTGCCGATGCCTTTTTGCGCCGGCCTGTGCCATAGCTGTAGGGTGATTCGTGCAAAGCCATCGATTAAAACTCCAGCTGCTGTGGCTGCTGTGCGCCGTGGGGATGTTCGCCGCCCGCGTATACGCGCAGTTTGCGATACATCTGGCGACCCAGTGGATTTTTCGGCAACATGCCCTTGACGGCGTGCTCGATGACGCGCTCCGGGTGTTTGGCGAGCTGCTGCTCCAGCGTGGTCGCCTTCAGGTTGCCGACATAGCCGGTATGCTGATAATAGATTTTCTGCTGCGGCTTCTTGTTGCCCTTGACGCGGATTTTTTCGGCATTGATCACAACGATGTGATCGCCTACATCCATGTGCGGGGTAAATTCCGGCTTGTGCTTGCCGCGCAGACGATGCGCAATCTCGGATGCCAGACGACCCAAGGTCTTGCCTTCAGCATCAACAAGATACCAGTCGCTATGCACTTCGTTTTTCTTGGCGGAAAACGTTTTCATTACAGAATCTCGGGATGGAGCGTGTATTGACAGGTCCGGCCGACAGGCGGTGGCGAGGTGTCAAAGACGCGTTATTATATGGCCTTCCACCTTGTTTTGCAAAACCCGCATGTGCCTCGCTGCGTACGCGCTCAGTTGCGCTGGAACAGGATGTCATCAACCGCATGGCGCGGAGTCGGGCGCGCCGGTTTTGCCGCATAGCCGTACCAGAGCAGGCCAGCGCAGTACTCCTGCGTCGCATCGAGATCGCAGATGCGGTAAAAATCGTCGGCGCGGGTCACGGCGCCGGTCGTCCACTTAGTGGCAACACCGGCGCTGTACAGATACAGCATCAGGTTTTGGATGGCACAGGCGGTAGCCGCATAATCTTCACGCGCGACCAGCTCATCGTCGCTCTTGCGACAGGTCACCACCAGCCAGCCGGGCACTTTGCGCCAGCGTTTGTCCTTGGCGGCGGCAGCACTCTCGCCGCGCCTGGCCTCGACCAGGCTGGTATTCAACGCGATGACGGCGGCGCGCGTCTGCTCACCGAGAATGTAGAAGCGCCAGGGGTTGGTCAGATGATGATTGGGCGCCCAGCGCGCGGCTTCGACCGCTGCGCGAATCAAGGCGACATCCGGCCGCTCGGGCCTGAAATTAGCCACCGAACGACGGCCGCGAATCACTTCCGCCACTTGGTCTGGGCTGGCGGGGTTGGTTGCCCGCGCTACGCGATCACTCATTTTCACTTCTTGCTTGCAAGAGACACCTGTTTAATACGGAACAGAATCCGGTCGGCCAACTCGGCTTGCATGTCCTCCTGCAAATCGACGCGCTCCGCATCCTTGGCCAGACGAGCGCTCGTATTGTAACTGTAGTGCCGGGTGACGGCCAGGCGTTCATTCTCCAGCAGGGACTGGCCGTTGACGTAGTAACCGAATACCACTTCGCTGCGCAGTGCGTATTCCGCCTTGGAGCTGTCAACCGGACTGATTGCGGAAATATGCCCGCTATTGCGCACCCGCTTGATGGCCAGCCGTGCCCCCGCATTCGCATCGGCCAGCTGCCCGGCAGCGCGCAGGCGCTTGCGCAGTGTCTTGACCAGGGGCGGGATGTTCGCGCTGTAATTGCCGGTGTTGTACGCCACATGCACACCTTCCACGCCTTCCGGCATTTGCAGACTGCCCTGCAGATGAAAGCCGCAGCCAGCCAGCAGCAACGCCAGCAGACAAGCCAGAAAAAAACGCCAGGAAAGGCTCGTGTTCATGCGGCAAATGTTCATATGACGAGATTCATCAGCTTGCCAGGCACAAAAATGCGCTTTCTGATTGGCTGGCCATTGACAAAGCGCTGCACATTCGGTTCTGCCAAGGCCGCGGCTTCGATATCTGTTTCGCTGCTGTCGGCGCCGACTTCGACCCGGCCGCGCATCTTGCCATTGACCTGTACCACGATCTGCAGCACATCACGTTGCAGGGCATCGCGATCGACTTGCGGCCAGGCCGCATCCAGCAGCAGATCCTCATGGCCAAGGGCGCGCCAGAGCTCATCGCATACATGCGGGATGACTGGCGCCAGCATCTTGACCACCGCCTCCAGCGCTTCCTGGCGGATGGCGGCCGCTTCCGCGTCATCCGCCTCGAAATGGGCGATCGCGTTGCATAATTCCATGTTGGCGGCGATGGCGGTGTTGAAGGTATAGCGTCGGCCGATGTCATCATCCACCTTGGCAATCGTCTCGTGCAGCTTGCGCCGCAGATTCCGGCCGGCTGTGCTGGTGGCGGTGTTGGCCGGGGTGGTGATGCCGGCTGCCGCATGCTCGGCAACCAGACGCCACAAGCGTTTGATGAAGCGATAGGCGCCCTCGACCCCGCTGTCGGACCAGTCCAGCGCCTGTTCCGGCGGCGCCGCAAACATGGAGAACAGGCGCACCGTATCGGCACCATAACGTTCGATCAGTGCTTGCGGATCGACCGTGTTGCCCTTGGACTTGGACATCTTGGCGCCGTCCTTGAG
>DATGUT010000292.1:0-6536 GCA_035301185.1 Salinisphaeraceae bacterium | reverse complement strand
AATCGACAATGGGCTGGCCGGTCCAAATGAGTTGCTGGCGCAGCGCATCGGCAAATCCGTAACGCTCTTGTCCACCAGCGGCGAGCGCCGGCGCAAGGGCACGCTGGTCAGCCTGGGCGACAACGCAGTCGTGGTGCGGATCAAGAATCAGCTGGAGCTGATCAATGACAACAGCGGCTGGCGTCTTGCCTGGCCGGCGCCTCAAGATGGCAACACTGAGTTGCAACTGACCATACATGCGGACCAGGCCGGCTCGCAGCCGCTGACGCTGGCTTATCAGCGCGATGGCGTGAACTGGCATGCCAGCTATACCGGCCGGCTGGATGCAGCGCAAAATACCCTGACGCTGCAATCGCTGGCCGTGCTCGAAAACAATGGCGACGCGCCGCTGCAGGGCGATCAGGTAGCGCTGATTGCCGGTGACGTGGCACGCAGCAACAGGCCGCGGCCGCTGCGCGCCATGGCCGTGGCCAAAGCCGACAGCTTCGCCGCGCCGGAAGCCGAAGCAGCCGGCAATTATTATCGCTATCGCCTGCAGCAGCCGGCGGCGGTGCCAGCCGGCGCGACCCAGGTCCTGGCGCTGCTGCCAGCACAGCAAATCGACGTCGAGCGCACATATCGCATCGAAAGCGGCTGGTATCGCGGCACGCGCAAGCAACGCAACCATGCCAGCGTGCGCCTCAAGTTTGCCAATACCACTGGCCAGCCGCTGCCGGCCGGCCCGGTGCGGGTGTACGGGCACGAGCCGGCCATGCTGCTGGGCGAGGATCGCATCGGCAACATTCCCGATGGAGCGCCGATCACGCTGGAACTGGGCCGCGCGTTCGATATCACCTCCGAGCGCCATGTCATCGCCAGCAGTCACGACGGCAAGCAATACGAGCAGACGTTGAAAGTCACTGTGTACAATGCCCGGGGCGATGCTGTTGAGGTCAAGCTGATCGAACACCTGCCGCAGGGTGCTGAAATCGTGGACGAGTCCAGCGCCCATGCAAGTCAAAGAGATGGTCGCGCCACCTGGCAATTGCAGGTGCCGGGCCAAGGCGAGACCAGCCTGACCTATACGGTGCGCTGGCAGCGGCAGAACAGCTGATCTGGACCGCGCTCGGCGGCAGGCATCTAATTGTCGCGGCGGGCAATCATGTGCGCCATGACGCGCAGCGGCTCGGCTCGGTCGGCAAATGGTGCCAGTGCCGCGAGCGCGTCTTGATAGGTCTGTTCGGCATAGGCCTCGGCTTCGGCAAGGCCAAGCAGGGCCGGGTAAGTGGCCTTGTCGTGCGCCGCGTCCGCGCCCTGGTGCTTGCCCAGCTGTTCGGTGGTGCCGGTCACGTCAAGAATATCGTCGCGCACCTGAAAGACGAGCCCGATATGCTGACCATAAGCATTCAGGGCGGCGGCCCTGTCAGCATCCAGGTTGGGGCAGCAAGCGGCTGCCATGCGCACGCAGGCAAGCAGCAAGGCGCCGGTTTTCATGCGGTGGATCTGCTCGAGCCGGGCCAGATCGACGGGCTGTCCTTCGCTGGCCAGATCGAGCGCCTGGCCGCCGACCATGCCGTTTTCTCCGCAGGCTTCGGCGAGCTCGACCACGAGTCGGGCGCGGATGGCGGCATCGTCGCCGATGGCAGGGTCGGTCGCGAGCAGATGAAAGGCACGCGCCTGCAGGGCATCGCCGGCCAGAATGGCGAGACCTTCGTCGAAGGCAATGTGCACCGTCGGCTGACCGCGGCGCAAATCATCATTATCCATGGCCGGCAAATCGTCATGAATCAATGAATAGGCATGGATCAGCTCCGCTGCGCAGGCAGGCGCGTCCAATTGTGGCAATGGCACATCCAGCACCGTGCCGGTAGCGTATACCAGCAATGGACGAATGCGCTTGCCCTGGCCCAGCACGGCGTAGCGCATGGCGCGGTTGAGTTCTGATGTGGCAGCCGGCAGCCGCTGCTGCAGTGCCTGCTCCGCGTGCGCCAGCAAGCCGTCGATCGGTACGGCCGACGGCATCAGCTTGCCGTGTCGGCGCTCGGGATGTGTGCACGCACATGTGGCCATTCCAGTTGCAGCCAGGGCGTGTAGTTGTCCGGATTATCGCGCAACTCCTCATCCAACTCATGTGGTTTGACGAAGGCCCAATCCGTGATTTCATTGGCATTGACGCTAATCGGGGCATCCGACTGGGCAATGTAGACCGAACACAGTTCGTGCTCCGTACCGATATCACCGAAGTGCGCCTTGTATTCGAACCGATACAGAAATTCGAGCGGCGTGCTCACGGCCAATTCTTCCTGCAGGCGGCGTGCCGCGGCATCGGCATCGGCTTCGCCGCGCCGCGGGTGGCTGCAACAGCTGTTCGACCAGTAACCCGGCCAGAGTTGCTTTTGTTTGCTGCGTTGCTGCAGCAAAACTTCGCCGGCGCCGTTGAACAGGAAGATCGAGAAGGCCCGGTGCAGCACGCCGCCGCCCAGATGGCATTCAAGTTTTGGTTTATAACCCAGGATAGTATCGTCGTGGTTCACCAGGATCAGCTCTTCGTCATCGAATGAGACCACGCGCGCACTGTTATCGTCGGGCAAGACAGACTCCTCAAATATCAGCAGATTTCAGTAATGAAAGCCTGATAGCCGGCGCGGCGGATGGCGCCGGCGATGGCTGTGGTTTGTTCGGGCTCGGTAACGGCGATCATGGCGCCGCCACCACCGCCGCCAGTCAGCTTGGCGCCCAATGCGCCATTGCGCCGCGCTATCTGGACCAGTTCCTCGATTTCCGGGCTGGAGACCTGCAGCGCGTTGAGCAGACCCTGGTCGATGTTCATCAAGTCGCCCAGTTCTGCCAGGTCGCCGGCCTCCAATGCCTTGGCGCCGGCATCGGCCAGCCGGCCGATCTGCTCGAAGATGGCATTGTAGCGCACCGGGTTGCGTTGCCAGGCGTCGCGCACGCGGGCGACGGTTTGTGCGGTCAGCGTTTGTACACCGGACAGGCCGATCACCAGCGGAATGCTGCGTGCCGGCTTGAGCTCGCGGATGCGCGCCGCCGCTTGCGTCTTGCTGTAGAGAATGGGCTGGCCGAAGGTTGCCAGCGTATTGTCGATGCCGGACGGCGTGCCATGGGCGATTTTTTCGCAATCATAGGCCAAGTCGCTGATTTCCCGTTCGCTGATGGCGACATGGAAGCAGCGTGCCATGGCGCGGATCACGGCGACCGCCAGCGCGGCGGATGCGCCCAGCCCGTTGGCGCGCGGCACATGCGGAAAGACTTCGATTTGCATGCCCTGATCAGCCACGCCCAGGCGTTCGATGATCAACTTGAGTGACTTCTGCAATGAACTGAGCTTGCCGCCGGCTTCGTCCAGGTTCATTTCCACGCCCCAGCGTGGAATCACGAGATCGACGCGCTTGTCCTGTGCATGGACCGAGGCACGGATGGTCAGCGGCAGGGCGGCGGCCACCGCCTGCTGGCCGTAGACCACGGCATGCTCGCCCAGCAGGATGACCTTGCCGAAGCCAGCATCCGTGCCAGTGCTGGGCTCGGGCTGGGTCGGCGTGGCCATGGTTGGGGCGTCCTGGCTGTTTTGCGCGGCATTGGCCGCGCCTTGGTCGGCTTCCAGTTCGGCGATGATTTCGCGCGCCCGCCAGACCTTGATGTCACCGGCTGCAATCAGGCGCTCGACCACGTCCTCGAATTGGGTTTCCGTGGCGCCGGCGGCAATGGCCACGCTGCGCGCGTGCAGGGTCATGTGGCCGCGCTGGATGCCTTCGGTCGACAACGCCTTGAGCGCCGCCAGATTCTGCGCCAGGCCGACCGCGGTCATGACCTGCGCCAGCTCCGGCGCCGACTCGATGCCCATGACCTTGTGTGCCAGCAACACGGCTTGATTGGACTGCACCTGGCCGCCGACCGTGCCGACCTTGAGCGGCAATGTCAGTTCGCCGGCCAGGTTGCCATCATCATCGCGATACCAGCGGGTCAGCGCCTGGTAGCGGCCGCTGCGCGCGGCGTACGCATGCGCAGCCGCTTCGATCGCGCGCCAGTCGTTGCCAGTGGCAATGGCCACTGCATCGACGCCGTTCATGATGCCCTTGTTGTGGGTGGTGGCCCGATATGGATCCATGCGCGCGAATTCATTCGCCAGCACCACGCCGTCGCGCACCTGCTCGCCGGAATAACCGTTGTCGGCCAGCGCATCCACGGCAATGGTGGCGCGTGCCTGCACCAGCGCACGGTCGGTGAGATTCGACAGAATGCGCAGGAACACCTCGCCGCTGGTGATCTTCTCGATCAGCGGTGCGGCGCCTTCGCACATGGTGTTGACCAGGTTGGCGCCCATGGCATCGCGGGTGTCGACCAGCAAGTGCGCCACCAGCATTTCGCCGTGGCCGTCGACTTCGCCGTGCAGGTGCACTTCCAGATCCCTGGCGCCGCCGCCGCGGGCCACCATGTTCGGATGCAGGCTGTTGGCCAGATTGAGAATTTCTTCCTTGGCCTGCAGCAGCGCCTGCTGGGCACGCGCGGCATGAGTCAGGCCGACGACCTGGATTTGGCCGATCATGAGCGGCTCGTCGGCCCGGCTCTCGAAGCCGCCGGAGTTGCGGATCAGCTTGGCGGCGGACGACACCGCGGCGATGATCGAGGGCTCCTCCACCACCATCGGCACCAGATAGTCTTTGCCGTTGACCTGGAAGTTCAGGCCCAGGCCCATCGGCAGGCTGAACGTGCCGATGACATTCTCCACCAGACGATCAGCGGTATCGACATTCATCACCTGGCCGCCATCCATGAGCATGTGATATTCGGCTTCGCCAATGACGCCGCGCTCGTACAGCAATTGCAGCCGGTTGGCGACCGAGAACTTGTAGAATCCGGGGATGCGCGAATGACTCATGATATTTGTGTTAGCGGGTTGGTTGACAGGCGTGGATGCGGTTGGCGCAGATTGAAACGCGTAGCATAACGCGCTTGGCGGCGGATTTGCGGCAAAAAAACAAACTTACCCATAGTGCAAACCCTGAGCCGCGAACGATAGCGGCACGATTTCGGCGCCCGCGGCGGTGAATGCGCCGGCCAAGCGGCGCGCCGGCTCGCCACTGCAGGCGAATGCCAGCCCCAGATCGCCGCCCCCGGCGCCGCAGGTCTTGAAGGCGCCGCCGTGGCGCGCAGCGAGGGCGGCCAACTCGTGATGCGCCGGCAGCACGATGCCGGCGCCGGCATTCTTGTCCAGCTCCTGCAGGGCGGCAAAATAAGCGCGCACCAGTTGCAGGAAGCTGTCGCCGTCAGCCAGCGCGGCGCGCGCAGCGCCTGCGAGTTGCTGCAACTGCGCCATGTCAGCTATGTAACGCTGGCGGGCGCGCTTGCCATAGGCCTTGACTCGCGCCACCAACTGCGTGGTGCTGGCGCCGGTGCCGGTGACCACGGCCATGCCGGTGATGTCCGCGGGCCAGGCAAGCTCGACTGCCGGCTCGCCAGCGCGGTATTCCAGCACGCCGCCGTGCACGCTCGTGGCCACATCCGCGCCGCTGCCCGTGTCATGCTGGGCACGCCGATGGGCGGCGATGGCCTGGCGGCAGAGCGCATCACGCGTGCAATTCTGCCCCATTGTGCGCAGCAGCGCGCCGCTCAGGGCCGCGGCAACGGCGGCGCTCGCGCCCAGGCCCAGCTTGTGGCCATTGTGGCTGAACTTGTCGCTGCTGATGTGGATGGCGAGCGGCGCCGCCAGCGGATCGATGTGCGCGGCCAACTCGGTGCGCACCGCCGCGTACACGCGCAGCAATTTGCGCGTGGCGGCGGACAATTGCTGCGGCAGGCGGCCGTCGTGCTCGAGCTGCAGCTGCTCAATGCCGATATCCGGCGCGCTGATGGTCCAGTGCGAACCGGCAGCCGCTGTGATGCGCACCTGCACGCGCCGATCGACCGCGCTGAGCAGGGCCGGCGCACCTTCGAGCACTGCGTACTCGCCGAGCAGGAACATTTTGCCGGGGGCGCTTACTTGCAGCATGGATCGAGCAATTGCGCGGCTGGGCCGAGGCCTGTGGGCCAGACCGACTGCACGCCGGGCACGGCGGCCAGGGCTTCGGTCACGGTTTTGCTGTGGGCCGGCGGGCACAACGCCTTAACTTGCGGCCCGGCATCGATGGTGAAATAAACCGGCACGCCGTCGGCACGCAGCGCCCGCAATGTGTGCATGACGGTGATGGTCGCCGCATTCCAGTAAATCAGGGCAGGCTTTGACGACAGCATCAGGGCGTGCATTTTCAGGCAGCTGTGCTCGGCAAGAGCGCCCAGGGCATGAAAATCGCGGCCCGCGATGGCGGCACGCATGGCATCCAGGTCAGCATCGGCAGCGCTTACCCAGTCGGCATAAAACGGCGAACTCGCGGCAGTGCTGATCATGCCCTTGCCGGAATCCACAGACTTGGCGCGATTTTCAGTGATCGCCACCACCACTGTCAGCGGCCAGGCAGCGGCATCCAACAGCGGCGCGGCGTAGGCATCATGGCCGTCGGCGGCGCTGCCGCGGCGCATTTCCGTGTAGCCGCCGAAAATCG
>DATGUT010000291.1:0-2188 GCA_035301185.1 Salinisphaeraceae bacterium | reverse complement strand
CGCCACGGGCGGATCGCCATACCAGCCGATTGGACCATCAGGCACATTGGGAATGGCCATGTCCGGATTCGGTTTGGGCACATCCAGTCCCGGCAATTGCTGCAACGGCGGCGACACCTCGGCATGCATGTAGGGCTTGCTGTCGCAGCCCGAGGAGGTGCTCAGAAAGGCACAGCCGCCGAGCGATAGTGAGGCCAGCAGACACAGCCCGCCACGAAGAACGCTTGTTTTCACAGGCACTCCATGATTTGTATTGCGCCGTTGCGGATCAAAGCAGGCCCAGCGCCTGCAGTGCATCGCGCACCGGCTGATGAAAGCGCTCGCTGAGTGGTGTCAGCGGCAAGCGGATACCGTCGGGAATATGGCCCATCTGCGCCAATGCCCACTTTACCGGAATCGGGTTCGATTCCAGGAATACGGCAGCATGCAGCGGTTGCAGGTCCGCATCCAACGTCTCGGCCTTGATGCGATCCCCGGCCAGAGCCGCATCGCACATTGCACGCATGTGTTTCGGCGCCACGTTGGCGGTTACGGAAATAACGCCTTTGCCGCCGACCAGCATGGTCTCCATGGCCACCGGATCTTCGCCCGAGTAGATGGCAAGGCTGTCCGGCACTCGCTCGATGAGCTCGTGCACGCGCTCGACCGAGCCCTTGGCCTCCTTGAGGGCGACGATGTTGTCAATATCGGCCAGGCGCGCGACTGTTTCCGGCAGCAGGTCGACGCCGGTGCGGCTCGGCACGTTGTACAGGACTTGCGGTATGTCCACGGCCATGGCAATGGCGTGGAAATGCCGGTACAGCCCTTCCTGGGTCGGCTTGTTGTAATAAGGACAGACCAGCAGGCAGGCGTCGGCACCAACGCGGCTGGCATGGCGCGTCAGGCGGATGGCCTCGTCGGTGGCGTTGCCGCCGGTGCCGGCAATCACCGGCACGCGCTGATCCACGATCTCCACCACCCGCTCGATCACCTCGTCGTGCTCGCGAAAGCCGAGCGTCGCGGATTCGCCGGTCGTGCCCATGGCCACAATGCCTTGCGTGCCCTGCTCAATATGCCAGTCCACCAGGTGCGTCAAACCGTCCCAATCGACGCTGCCGTCCGCATGCATGGGTGTGACCAGTGCAACCATGCTGCCACCAAGTTGTACACTCATCTCAGCCACATTCGTTTCAGAGGGTTGATGGCATGACATTGTAGCGACAACATGTCCACACGTGTAGTGATACCATTAATCTTTTGCCAATTCGGAATCTTGCCTGCATGCCGGAAATCAGGAATCATCTCTGCCTCGTGGCGCTGGGGCCCAACCGCGAACAGCTCGCTGCCGATCTGGTGCATGCCATTGCGCGCCGTGGCTGCAACATCATCGAATGCCGCGTCACGCCGCTGGGAACCTATTTCTCCGCTGCCATCCTGCTGACCGGCAATTGGAGCGCCATGGCGCGCATGGAAAGCGCCCTGCCCGCGCTGGCCGACGACCTGCAGCTCAAGATTCACTACACGCACGGCCGCCCCGGCGACGAGGCGCCGGATTTCCGCCCCTATTCCGCCGAAGTGATCGCCCCGCAGCAGCCGCGCCTGCTGAGCAAACTGTTGGATTTTTTTGCGGCGCAGAACACGCGCGTGGTGGAAATCAGCACGCAGGAATATGATTCCAGTTTCACCGGCGCCACCATGTGCAGCACGCATATGGCCCTGCATGTGCCCCTGACCCAGCATCCGCAGGCGCTGCGCGACGCGTTCATGGACTTGTGCGACGAACTGCATGCCGACGGCCTGTTAGATCCAATCAAATCCTGAGGGACATCATGACTGTAGAAACCAATAGCCAAGCTCCCGATTTCACTGCCCCAGCCACCGGCGAACAAACCTTGTCGCTGGCCGATTTCGCCGGCCAAATGCTGGTGCTGTATTTTTATCCGCGCGACAATACCCCCGGCTGCACCAAGGAAGGCGAGGCCTTTCGCGATCAATATGACGATTTTCGCGCCGCCGGTGCCGCGGTTGTCGGCATCTCGCGGGACTCGCTCACCCAGCACGAAAAATTCAAGGCCAAATACGACTTCCCGTTCGACCTGATTGCCGACACCGACGAAACCATATGCCAGGCCTACGGTGTGCTCAAGGAAAAGAACATGTACGGCAAGAAGCGCATCGGCATCGAGCGCAGCACTTTCCTCATCGATGG
>DATGUT010000290.1:0-3188 GCA_035301185.1 Salinisphaeraceae bacterium | reverse complement strand
TCGGCGTAGCGCTGCAGCGTCTGCTGCACGTCACGCGCGCATTGGTAGTGGTCGTTGCCGATGATGTTCGGGTCGAGCTGGCGCGAGGTCGAGTCGAGCGGGTCCACGGCCGGGTAAATACCGCGCTCGGCAATGGTGCGCGCCAGCACGACGGTCGCGTCCAGGTGCGCAAACGTGGTCGCCGGCGACGGGTCAGTGAGGTCGTCCGCGGGCACGTACACGGCCTGCACGGAGGTGATGGAACCAGTCTTGGTCGAGGTGATGCGTTCCTGCAACAGGCCCATTTCCTCGGCCAGCGTCGGCTGGTAGCCCACGGCCGATGGCATGCGCCCCAACAGCGCCGAAACCTCGGTACCGGCCAGCGTGTATCGATAAATGTTGTCGATGAACAGCAGCACGTCACGGCCTTCGTCGCGGAAGAACTCGGCCATGGTCAGGCCGGTCAGCGCCACGCGCAGGCGGTTGCCCGGCGGCTCGTTCATCTGGCCATAGACCATGGCCACCTTGGATTCGGGCAGGTTGTCGAGCTGGATGACGCCGGCTTCGGCCATTTCATGGTAGAAGTCGTTGCCTTCGCGGGTGCGCTCGCCGACGCCGGCAAACACGGACAGGCCGGAATGCTCGGTGGCGATGTTGTTGATCAGCTCCAGCATGTTCACGGTCTTGCCCACGCCGGCGCCACCGAACAGGCCGACCTTGCCGCCCTTGGCGAATGGACACAGCAGGTCGATGACCTTGATGCCGGTTTCCAGCAGCTCCTGGGCGCCTGATTGATCTTCATAGGTAGGCGCCGGGCGGTGGATGGCCCAGCGCTCCTCGGACTCAACCGGGCCGATCTCGTCTTGCGGCTCGCCCAATACGTTCATGATGCGCCCCAGCGTGGCCTCGCCCACCGGCACCGAAATCGGTGCGCCGGTATTGTCTGCGGTGACGCCACGAGCCAGGCCATCGGTGACACCCATGGCAATGCAGCGCACAACGCCATCGCCGATTTGCTGCTCGACTTCCAGCACCAGGTCGTGCTCCTTGATGACCAGTGCATCGTGAATCTTGGGCAGGCTGTCGCGCTCGAATTCGACGTCGACCACCGGGCCAATAATTTGTACGACTTTACCGCTACTCATATCCGGATTCCTCTTGACAAGGTAACCACGAGGCTACCGTGCTCCTTAATGTGTTGACTATCTTGCAGTATGCAGCCGTCTCAGGACACGGCTGCCGCGCCGGCCACGATTTCCGACAGCTCCTGGGTAATCGCCGCCTGGCGCGCCTTGTTGTATTCCAGCTGCAGCTCGTCAATGATCTTGCCGGCATTGTCCGATGCCGCCTTCATGGCCACCATGCGCGCCGCCATCTCGCAGGCCACGTTCTCGACCGCGCCCTGATAAACCTGCGCCTCGACATAACGCGACAGGATGCCGTCCAGCAATTCCGCCGCGCTGGGCTCGTAAATATAATCCCAGTAATCGGCCAGGCCGCTGCTGTCGCCTTCTTCGACCGGCAGGATTTGCCGCATGTGCGGCGTCTGCGTCATGGTGTTGACGAAATCGTTGCTCATCACGTACAGGCGATCAATCTCGCCGGCACGGTAGGCATCGAGCATGACGCGCACGGTACCGATCAAGTCCTCCAGGCGCGGCGTGTCGCCGAGATTGCTGGCCTCGGCCCTGATTTCGGTCAGTCGGCGGAAAAACGCCAGCCCCTTGCTGCCGAAGACCACCAGGTCCACCGGCACATCCTGCTCCTCAAAGCGGCGCATTTCGGCCACTACCTTGCGAAACAGGTTGATGTTCAGGCCGCCGCACAGGCCGCGGTCGGTCGAGATCACGATCATGCCGACCCGACTGATCTCGCGCTCGATCATGAATGGATGCTTGTAATCCGGATTGGCATAGGCCAGGTGGCCAATGGCGCGCCGAATCTTTTCGGCATAGGGGCGCGTGGCCTGCACGCGCTCCTGGGCGCGGCGCATCTTGGATGCGGCGACCATTTCCATTGCCTTAGTGATCTTCTGCGTGTTCTCCACGCTGTTGATCTTGGACTTGACTTCCTTGCCACCTGCCATGGTTACGCTCCGTCACACATGAAAGCCAGGACGCGCCTGCTGTGGGCCTGTGCTGCACCTACCACGTATGGGTTTCCTTGAATGCAGTCAGTGCGTCATCCAAGGCCTTCTCGATCTCATCATTGTAGTCGCCGCTGGCATTGATCTTGTCCAGCAATTCCTTTTGTTCGGATTGCATGTACTGATGCAGCGAATCCTCGAAGTCCACCACCTTGTCGGCATCGACATCGTCAAGATAGCCTTTTTCCGCGGCGAACAGCGAAGTGGCAATCAGGGCCACGGACAGCGGCGCATATTGACGCTGAATCATCAGGTTGGTGACGCGCTCGCCATGCTCCAGCTGCTTGCGCGTGGCCTCGTCGAGATCCGAGGCGAACTGCGCGAATGCCGCCAGTTCGCGATACTGGGCCAAAGCCAGACGCACGCCGCCACCGAGTTTCTTGATGATCTGGGTCTGGGCGGAGCCACCCACTCGCGATACCGACAGGCCGGCATTGACTGCCGGGCGGATACCGGAGTTGAACATGCTCGCCTCGAGGTAGATCTGCCCGTCGGTGATCGAGATCACGTTGGTGGGCACGAATGCAGACACGTCGCCGGCCTGAGTCTCGATGATCGGCAGGGCGGTCAGCGAACCGGTCTTGCCCTTGACTTCGCCGTTGGTGATCTGCTCGACATAATCGGCATTGATGCGCGCGGCGCGCTCCAGCAGCCGGGAGTGCAGATAGAACACGTCGCCGGGGTAGGCTTCGCGCCCCGGTGGGCGGCGCAGCAGCAGCGAAATCTGGCGATAGGCGACGGCCTGCTTGGACAGGTCGTCGTAAATAATCAGCGCGTCTTCGCCGCGGTCGCGGAAAAACTCCCCCATCGAGCAACCGGCATAAGGCGCAATATATTGCAGCGCCGGTGAAATGGAGGCGGAAGCAGCCACCACGATAGTGTGCTTCATGGCGCCATGCTCTTCCAGTTTGCGCACGACGTTGGCAATGGAGGAGTTCTTCTGCCCGATGGCGACATAAATACACTTGATGCCGCTGTTCTTCTGATTGATGATGGTGTCCACGGCGATGGCAGTCTTGCCGATCTGGCGGTCGCCGATGATCAGCTCGCGCTGGCCGCGGCC